>CAZFBU010000112.1:3342-15079 GCA_964517175.1 uncultured Saprospiraceae bacterium | reverse complement strand
CACTTTGCCTTTTTTTCGCTCCGTAGCGCTGCTATGCAGCTCAAAAAACGCTTCGTGAGAACCCAAATCTGACCATTTTCGACTTCAAAAACGAATTTTAAACATACTCTAATACTCCGTGCAAAATTTATAACATCGGATAATTAAATTGTTACGGTTTTGAATTTATAAAAATAACTGGCTGAAAAACAACCCTTTGCATCTTAGCGCCTTTGCGTGAGATAAAACCTGCACGGACTGCTGTAAATGAAAATACAAATAAATATTCGGGGCATTCTCTTTGCGCTCACCATGCTGCTCTATCTCTGGTTTCCGTATCAACTGAGCCGGCAGCGCGATCGCGTGCTGGAGCGTGGCGCGGTTTATCGCTTTCGCCTGCAAAATATGGAGCCTCAAAACCTTACCGGCACTTACGTTGATCTGTATTACGACGTGCCTGCACAGTTGGCGACCGAAGAAAAATTGTACCAGCACCAGACCGCCTACGTTCGGCTGAGCCGGGATTCGGCGGGTTTTACCCAAATTTCCAATGCAATGGCGGAGCCACCCTCCACTGGTAATTATCTCGCAATAGAAGTTATTGGATTGGATTCCAATAAGATATATTTCAGCTTTCCAGACAATATCCGCTATTTTTATTTTGATGCGCCCCGCCCCACTCCGAAGCCAATACGCCCCCATCCGCCCCGACGCCGACAACGGCAAGCTTCCGTGGAAGTACGTGTGTGGAAAGGCAAAGGCATTGTAGAAGATTTATACATCGAAAATCAACCCGTCCAGAAATTTTTGCAAGTTGAAAAAAGGAACTAACAGGTGTGAACTGCAAGCTGGAAGTCAAAACACACCGCATCCAACACATTCGTTCACTTCAAAAAGTTTATCTATCTATCTCTGACCGTGACTACCGCTGCTTTTTTGCGTCTAAATAATAAAAACGATCATGCGCGAGGATTTACTCCACTACCTCTGGCGCACGCGGCGCTTCGAGGGGACGAATTTGCACACAACGCAGGGTGAACCGCTGCACATCCTGCAACCGGGTACGCACAATACCAACGGCGGGCCAGACTTTACGGACGCGCGCCTGCGCATCGGCGATACCACCTGGGCGGGCAACGTGGAAATGCACCTGCTGGCTTCCGACTGGCGGCGGCACGGGCACCCGGCGGACCGGGCTTATGACAATGTGATCCTGCACGTGGTGCTGGAAGAGGATGAGCCTGTCCTGCGTGCGAGTGGTGAACGCATTCCCTGCCTCGAAATGCGGCAACTTATTCCTGCAAAGCTATCCGCGACTTACCAAAAACTCCTACAAAGTGAACACTGGATTCCCTGTCAGCATCACTTTGCGGCGGTGCCGGAGCTGTCAAAAAATCTCTGGTTGGAACGCTTGTTGGTGGAGCGACTGGAGCAAAAAACACAGGCAATTGCCCAAGCTTTGGAGCGCAATGGCAACAATTGGGAGGAGACCTTCTACCAGATACTGGCACGCAATTTTGGCTTGAAAACAAACGCCGAACCGTTTGAGTTACTCGCCCGATCTACGCCGCTGCTCACGTTGATGAAGCACAAAAACAGCTTGTCGCAAATGGAAGCCATGCTCTTCGGGCAGTCGGGCTTGCTGGAGCGGGCATTCGAGGATGCTTATCCGAATCAACTGAAACGCGAATACGACTTTCTGCGAAAGAAATACAACCTAACACCCCTGCTCGGCGAAAGCTGGCAGTTCCTTCGGATGCGTCCAGCGAGTTTTCCGACTATTCGGATTGCGCAATTCGCGACGCTGATTTTCCAGACGAACCACCTGTTCAGCAAAATGCTGGCGGCTGTGGATGTAAACGAATTGGAAAATATGTTCGAGCTGAAGCTGTCGAATTACTGGCTGACGCATTACGTTTTCGACAAAGAATCGAAGCGCAGCCCGAAGCAATTGGGCAGGAATACCATCCATTTGTTTATTATCAATACCATTGCACCTTTCCTCTTTTTGTACGGTAAATGGCGCGGTGAAACCAACTTTCAGGATCGCGCCCTGGCGCTGCTGGAGGCGGTTCCCGCCGAAAAAAATCGCATCATCCGTCAGTGGGAATCGTTGGGCATGCAGCCGAAATCTGCCTACCAAACGCAAGCTTTATTGCAATTGAAAAATCAATATTGCGACCAAAAGCGTTGTTTAGATTGTGTAATTGGCAATGCCATTCTGAAAGGATAGCGTCGCGTTGAAAAAAAGCTTAGATTTGTTTGGTATGTATTGTTTAGGTGCTGTTGAAAAAACTTACATAAATTTTTCAGTAATGAATGATGTTATTTTTACTACGGAATTTGATGAAGAGCTTAAAAAAATTCTGATATACAAACAATATCCTCAGCTATTACCTCTAATAGGAAAAAATTATATATCTCAAGATAAGAAAGTAATATTTATTGGTGAAAGTCATTATCTACCCAAAAAAAGCATGATTCATATAATTGATAAAGAATGGTACGACTCCGATTGGAGTATGCTAAATGAAGATGAAATACGCTGGAGTAATACAAGAAAAAATTCAGGCTCAGGAAGGAATCAAAAATATGATTCTAAAGCTCATAAAATTTACCAAAACATAGAAAAATCTATTTTAAATACGGGCTTTACTCCTACTAATAAAGACAACGTATTTAGATACTGTAGTTTTTATAATTACTTTCAAAGACCCGCCAAAACAGGAATTAGTATTTCGAATACTCCATTAGATGATGAGATTGCTTTTAATACATTTGAAGAGAATTACAATATATTGGGGTTTACTTATGCGATTTTTGCAAGTAAGAAAGCATATTCCTCTTTTAGGCAAATGAAAGAAAAAATGAATCCCAATTTAGAAGTTAATATATTTACTATTCCTCATCCAGGGTCAGTGTGGTGGAATAGGAAGTGCGAAAAGTATAGTAACGAAGAAAATCATCCTATTAGTGGAAGAGAGAAGTTTGAATTGATTTTGAAGAAAAACAAACTATTTTGCATCTAACACTGGGTAGTATGACTATGCGATTCCGGTCAAATTCGCTCCTAAGAACATCCTGTAAATTCGCACGGCGCATATGATTTTCTGCAAACTGAATCCGCCGTAGGCGGAGAATTTGTAAACTGGAAATATGGTACAAAACTTTCTCATCAAAATACTGCTTGCCCCCTTTTCCCTGCTCTACGGTCTGGGCGTGGGCTTTCGTAATGTGGCGTACCGCTCGAATTTGCTGAAAAGCGTGGAATTCAATATTCCTACTATTTCCGTGGGCAATCTCTCGGTCGGCGGTGCCGGCAAAACCCCGCACATCGAATACCTGATCCGCATTTTAAAAGATCACGTGAACGTGGCAACGCTAAGCCGGGGCTACGGTCGGAAAACACAAGGCTACCTGACGGTGCACCCCGGCATGTCTGTCGGAGAATCCGGCGATGAGCCGCTACAGTTCAAGCGCAAATTTCCGGAAGTACAGGTCACGGTTTCCGAAAGCCGCTCACTGGGCATTCCACGCATTTTGATGGATGCGCCGGAAACGCAGGTTATCCTGCTCGACGATGCCTTTCAGCACCGGGCCGTGAAGCCCGGCTTGAATATTTTGCTGACGGAATACGACCGTCCGTTCACGCGCGATTGGCTGCTGCCTTCGGGGCGCCTGCGCGAATGGCGGGCGGCGTACGAACGGGCGGACATCATCATTGTTTCGAAGTGCCCGCAGGAGTTGAACGAAGCAGCCAGGCAAAAGCTCATCCGAGAGATCAACCCGTTTCCAAATCAGCAAATCTTTTTCTCCTATTACGAATACGGTCGATCTTATTACATGTTCAATCCGCGATACGCAGCTGATTTGCAGGAAGATATGGATGTTTTACTGGTCTCCGGCATTGCCCGTACGGAGTACCTGACGGATTTTCTGCAGGAGCAGGTCAACTCCATCACGCTGCTGGAATACGCCGATCATCACGACTTCACGCAGGATGATATAACGGCGATGAATAGTATGTTTCACAATATGGGGGGAGCGAAAAAGGTTATCCTGACCACCGAAAAAGACGCCGTACGCCTGGAGGCACACCGGCAGTTTTTCATCGAAAAGCGCCTGCCAATCTTTGCCCTGCCGGTACAGGTAAAGTTCCACTTTGGTGAAAACGAGACGTTCGACCCGTTGATTAAAGATTATTTGCTAAATTTCAGGGTTTAAAAACGAAAATCCAACATCCGAATATCAACATGTACCTCGTTTACCAGATACTGAAAGTCATTGTCAAAATTGCATTGTGGATTTACTATCCGCACACCAGGATTGTCAATCGCGAGCATCTGCGCTTCAAAGGTCCGGCAATTCTGGTTTCCAACCATCAAAACACCCTCATGGACCCGCTGAATGCGGCAGCGTACGTGCGCGAGCAGGTGTTTTTTTTGGCGAATACCGGACTATTTCAAAGTAAATTTAGCAATTGGTTTTTCAATACCTTTTTCTGCATTCCTATCGAACGCCCAGAAGAGGCAAACGGTAAACCGACGAACGAGCAAAATTTTGCGCGAGTGAACGCCCACCTGGAGCGCGGCGGCACGCTCTACATTGCGCCGGAAGGCACGAGTTGGATGAAGCGCCATTTGCACCGGCTGAAAACCGGCACGGTACGCATTGCTTTCAGCGCGGAGCGTAAGAATGACTACCAACTCGATCTGAAGATTGTACCCGTCGGGTTGAATTACAGCGACCATACCAAATTTCGCAGCAGCGTTTTTATCATTGCTGACGAGCCACTCTACGTGCGCGATTGGCGCGAGGACTACGAAAAAGACCCGGTGGAAACGGTAAAGCGGGTGACGACGGAACTGCAGGAACGCATTCGCGACCTGATGATTGACACGGCGGACGAGGACGAAGATTTGTTTCTGCAACGGCTCGAAGAGATGCTACAAAACAGCAAACCACTGGATCCGGAAAAGCATTTTCATCGCACCCGGAAATTGCTGGCGAATTTGCGCATCTGGCAAAATACCGAGCGGGAAACCTACGACGCTTTTTATGAGCACGTTGTGGCATATTTCCGGAACCTGCAAGCCAACAAAGTGAACGACCACGCCGTTGCGCACACGCCCGACCGCGGGCTGGCGGTGAAGTTTGTCGGGCTAATGCTCGGATTTCCACTGTTTTTGTACGGTTTTGTTAATAATTTCCTACCCGCATTTATTCCGGCAGCCGCGATGCGCATTTTGCAAAGCAAATACAATTTATACATCGGCTACACCTCGACGGTCAAGTTTTCCGTGGGCGTATTCACTTTCCCCATTTTTTACTGGCTGCAGAGTGAGCTGGTGCAGGCGCTGTTTTCCACACCCATTTCGTGGTGGTATTTGCTGAGCCTGCCGATTACTGGCTGGTTTGCGTTGCAATATCAGGCTTTGGCGAAAAAAACTACGACTGTGATGCAGCTGCAAACGCTGGCGCAGAACAAATTCGTACACCTGAAAACCGAACGGATGCATCTGTTCGATGAACTGCAGGAGCAAATTATATCCCGATAATGAATCCGTGGAAATACCTATCCAAATAATATACTGGCTTTTTCTAGCAGTGACGATCATCCAATTGCTGTTTTGGCTCCTCCTTTTTGGCAAACTGGCCCGGTTTCAACCGGAAACATCAGACGATGGCCGTCAGCTCCCCGTCTCAATTATTATCTGCGCACGCAATGAAGCAAAAAATCTCAAAAAAAATTTACCCCGTTTCCTTAATCAAAACTACCGTTCCTTTGAAATAATCGTCGTTAATGACCATTCTACCGACAATACCCGGGAAGAGGTCTTGAATTTTAAAGCAAAATTTGCGAATTTGCATTTAATTGATAGTAAAATATCGCTGCCCGGAAAGAAAGCGGCACTGACGCAAGGCATTGAAGCTGCTTCTTTCGATCTTATTGCTGTAAGCGATGCAGACTGTTGTCCGGCAAGCTTGGACTGGCTGGCGACAATGCAACGCAGTATTCGGGGAAATTGCCAAATAGGATTGGGCTACAGCCCATATTACGCAGAGCCGGGTTTTTTGAACCTGTTCATTCGGTACGAAACGGCTTACACCGCTACACAGTACCTTTCGTTCGCATTGGCGGGCATGCCCTACATGGGCGTGGGCAGAAATCTGGTTTACCACAAGACACTATTCCACCAGGAGAGAGGCTTTCACAAACACTACCACATTGCATCGGGAGACGACGATCTCTTCGTCAATGCAGTGGCCAACGAATCGAACACAAAAATAATAATTGATAAAAAGGCATTTGTCTTTTCCCAACCAAAAGTGAGTTGGCGAGGCTACTACTACCAAAAATCAAGACATTTTACCACGGCGACCAGCTACCGGTTTAAGCATCAAATGCTGCTGGGCGCGCTGGCGGCAAGCCATGCCGGGCACTACGTGCTGGGACTGGTGTTGTTGGCGAATGGTAAAATGGTACTAACGTTAACATTGGCGTACCTGGTGAGGATGGTGGTAGTCTCATGGACATGTGCTAAAATTTTGCGAAAGCTGGAGGACTCTGCTTTAACGAAGTGGATTCCGCTGCTCGATGCGATTTATGTTCTGTACTACTTCCTGTTCGCTCCGGTACTGATAATCGGAAAAAAAATCCCATGGAAGTAGTAACACAAAAAATTTTAACTGATCGGGCATTTGAAGATTACCAACTGGTACAACAAGCCGTGCAAGGTAGCGAACAGGCCTACGCTTCGCTGATGGAGCGATACGAGCGTCCCTTGTATCACACCATGTTTCGGATGGTGCGCAACACGGAAGACGCGACCGACCTGACAATCGAGGCATTCGGTAAGGCATTTTGCAATTTGATGACCTATGTGCCGCGCCATGCGTTCAGCACCTGGCTGTTTCGCATCGCCATCAATAATTGCATTGACCACATTCGCCGCAAACGCCTCACCGTGCTCTCGCTGGACGATTCGGCAGAAGCAGAAAGCGACCATGACTTTGCCAATGGGCTGAAAGACTGGCGATGCAATCCGGAAGAGCAGATTATTCGCGAGCAACGCCTCGAACTCATGCGGCAGATATTGCTGCAACTGCAACCCAAGTACCGGATTCTGATTGAAATGCGATATTTTGAGGAACTGACCTACGATGAAATCGCTGCCGAACTGAACATCCCGCTGGGTACCGTGAAAGCCAAACTGTACCGGGCGAAAGAACTTTTATACGAACTGCTACAAAAACCCGGAAATAGCAACTATCTCGATTCCAAACGGAAGAAGAGAAAAACGCGAAAAAGTTTAGCGTAGAATTTTAAAACATCCTTAAAAAGATGCGCCACTCTGCACCAACTCGGAGTGGCGTTTTTTATTTGCCCTTCGTCCAAAAAATAAACACCGTTATTCACCTCATTCATTCGACAATTCAACCTGCTCATTCTGCAACTCACCCAAAATCGCTGGCTTAACCTACGCATTTGCAGCAGCTTTGTGATGTAAACTAAAAATTTGCATCACCTAATTTCACAAAATTATGTTAACCAGAATTCAATCTGCACTTTTCTTTTTCTTCTTTGCTATTGCATTTGCAACAGCCCAAAACACCCAAACCGTGAAAGGAACGGTCATTGACAAGCAGTCGGAAATACCGCTCATCGGCGTGGCGGTGGAACTCATCAGCGTGGAGCCGGGCCGGGGCGAGGTGACCGATCTCGACGGACGATTCGTCATGCAGGGTGTGCCGGTGGGGCGGCACGCATTTCGCATCAGCTATCTGGGCTACAGCACGATAACCATTCCCAATGTCGTCGTTACCGCAGGGAAGGAAGTCGTCCTCAATATCGGTTTGGAGGAGTCGGTTATTGCGATGAGCGAAGTAGTCGTAACTGCCGAAGTTGCCAAAGACAAAACCGTGAACGACATGGCGGCAATCAGTGCCCGCAGTTTCAACCTGGAAGAAGTGACGCGCTTTTCCGGCGGGCGGAATGACGTGGCGCGCCTGGCGGGCAATTTCGCGGGCGTAGCCGTCGCGGATGATTCCCGCAACGACATCGTCATTCGGGGCAATTCACCAACCGGGGTGCTCTGGCGCCTGGACGGCGTGCCGATCCCGAATCCGAACCACTTTTCTACGCTCGGTACCACCGGCGGCCCGGTAAGCGCCCTCAACCCCAACTTGCTGGCAACTTCTGACTTTCTGACCTCCGCTTTTCCGGCGGAATATGGCAACGCACTGGCGGGCGTTTTTGATATTGGCTTCCGCAGCGGCAATCGCGATAATTACGAATTTACGGCACAACTTGCAGCTTTCAGTGGCTTGGAGGCGATGGTGGAAGGACCACTTAGCAGCAAAAAAAACAGCTCCTTTCTGGTGAGCTATCGCCATTCTTTTGTGCAAATCGCCGATCAACTGGGCATTCCGATTGGCACCAATGCCACACCGAACTACCGCGACCTGTCGTTCAAACTCGATTTTGCGAATACCAAAGCGGGTAAATTCTCCATTTTCGGCATCGGTGGTACGAGCAATATAGACTTTTTGGGTAGTGAAATTGACGAAACCGATTTATTCGCGAATCCGAATGTAGATGCGTATGCCGATTCCCAACTGGGTATTCTGGGCGTTCGCCACAATATCATCGTCGGCGAAGAAGCTTACGTACGCACGGTAGCTTCCGTTTCGACGGCTGGCAGTACATTCAATCAGGATAACTACCCGGAAAGTGGTGAAAAACTCCGTGTGACCGAGGTGGATGATCGCACCAATACACTGGCTTTTTCTTCTTTTTACAATAAAAAATACAGCGCGCGGTTCACCATGCGAACGGGCGTGCTGGCGCAATATTACAACCTGCAAACCCAAGTCGATGATCGCGACAACCTGCCAGATCAGGACGGCGACGGCATCCCGGATTGGGTGCGCGTGCGCGATTTCAACGGCGGCTTGACGCTGCTCGAAGCCTACACCCAGGGGCAGTACAAATTCAGCGACCGCTGGACGCTACACGCTGGTTTGCACGCGCAGTATCTCGATTTGAATAGCGACTTTGCCGTAGAGCCGCGCCTGGCGATGAACTGGCAATTCCTCCCCAACCAAACGCTGAGCCTGGGCTATGGGCTTCACCACCAAATGCAACCGCTGCCGGTAATATTTTATGAAGAAGAAGTAGCGCCCGGCGTATTTAACCGTACAAACGAAAATCTCGATTTTAGCCGCAGCAATCACTTCGTGCTGGGTTATGATATAAAATGGAATACCAACTGGCGTACGAAAGTGGAAACCTACTATCAGGCGATTGACCGGGCGGCGGTGGAGCCATTCCCAAGCAGCTTTTCCATTCTGAATGCCGGCGCGGATTTCGTTTTTCCGGAGCGCGGCTCGCTGACCAATGATGGTACGGGCGAAAATTATGGCGTAGAACTGACCGTTGAGAAATTCTTCAGCCGGGGATACTACGGCTTGCTGACGGCTTCGGTTTTTGATTCAAAATACGAAGGCAGCGATGGTATCGAGCGCAATACGGCGTTCAATAATGGCTACGTTGTGAACTTCCTGGCGGGTAAAGAAATCAAAATTGGCAAGGACAAGCGCAATGCACTGACTTTTGATACCAAACTCACCACCGCCGGCGGGCGCTACTACACGCCGGTTGATCTGGCAGCTTCCAGAGTGGCTGGCGAAGAGGTACTGCTGGAATCCCAGGCTTTCAGCGAGCGGTTTGATCCATATTTCCGGTGGGATGTAAAATTCGGATTTTTGCTGAACAGTAAAAAAGGTAAGTTTTCCCAACAGTTTTTCATCGATTTGCAAAATATAACCAACAACGACAACATCTTCGCGCGCCGCTACAATGAGGTGAGCAATGAAGTTAATAACGTTTATCAGTCGGGATTTTTCCCGGATTTGCTATATCGGGTACAATTCTAAGCTCAGACGGGCGGGACAACACAAGAGTCATTTCCGCTCGTTTGTTTACGAATGCGACCAACAATACTCCCAATCGGCAAAAAAAACGGAAACCGAATCAATTTTACTGGCAGGATGTTTTATTTTACAGCCGACAGACACGGAAGTTTTTCCGCATCCATTGTAACAAACGCATTCGCATGAAAAACCTACTAACCCTATTCTTACTAATCCTGCTGGCGAGTTGTCAACCCAAAGACGAACAACCGCCCGCTGCCTCCAACGACTACGAAGACCTGGTTGCTCTGTTCAAAGAATGGCGCACTTTTGAACGACCGCCCCTGCGCGACGGTGCGCCCGATTACACCGCAGCTACATTTGAAAAACGCGAGCCGGCGTTTAAAGAATTGCAGGCAAAACTACAGGCAATAGACACGACCGGTTGGCCGGTTCCGCAGCAGGTGGACTGGTACATCGTCTGGGCAGAAATGAACGGCTATGACTTCAACCACCGCATTCTGCAGCCCTGGGTGCGCGATCCGGCATTTTACAAATCGCTCTGGACGGCGCGCAGCGATGTGCCCGCACACGAAGGCCCAACGCACCATATGACTACAGAAATCTGGACGTATGAATTTCCGCTCCGCGCAGAGGAACGCGAACGGCTCCTGGGTGACCTGCGCGTCATTCCGCCGCTGAACGAGCAGGCAAAAATGAACCTCACCGGAAATGCCCGCGACCTTTGGGTAGCCGGTATCCGGGATATTCGTACGCAAAGTACAAACCTCAAAAAAATACTCGACCGTCCCGGCGTACAGGAAGATGCCGAACTGGTATCCGCAGTGAATGCAGCCATAAGCGCTACCGACGAACTGGCCGCCTGGCTGGAGGCAGAAGCCCCCTCGAAGACCGGACCTTCGGGCATCGGCAAGGAAAATTATACCTGGTATCTGCAAAATGTGCATCTGGTTCCGCTCACCTGGGAAGACGAAGTGATGATACTGAAGCGCGAGTTGATGCGTGCCTGGTCATCCTTGAAGCTGGAAGAGCACCGAAATCGCAATATACCACAGCTTGAACCGGTTGATTCGCCGGAAGCTTATAATGCCTTAGCGGAAGAGGCAGCACAAAGCCTAATGAACTTCCTGGAGCAAGACGAGATTGTGACGGTCAAAGAATACTTCGAGCCGGCGCTGCGCGAGCATTTGGGGCAGTATGTGCCTGTGGAAACCCGCAACTTTTTCTACATCACTTCACACCACGATCCGCGCCCCTTGTACTCGCATTTTTATCACTGGTTTGAACTGGCCAGAATGGACAATGAACCGCACGAAAGTGAAATTCGGCGCGGGGCGTTGTTGTACAATATTTTTGACTCCCGCAACGAAGGAACGGCAACTGCCGTTGAGGAGATGTTTATGCACGCCGGATTGTACGATGATAGTCCGCGCTCCAGGGAAATCGTTTATATCATGATCGCGCAGCGCGCAGCACGCGGGCTGGGGTCGCTATATGCCCATGCCAATGACATGACGATGGAGGAAGCAGGAGGCATTCATTCGGAATATACGCCGCGCGGCTGGATGAAAACGGAAAAAGATTTGCTGATTTTTGAGCAGCATTTGTACCTGCGGCAGCCGGGGTACGGCACCAGCTATATTACTGGAAAATATCTGCTGGAAAATGCAATGGCGGAGTTCGCCCGCATGAAAGAAGCAGCGAATGAACCATTTCAGGTGAAAGAATTTTTTGATACCCTGAATGCCATCGGCAATATCCCGATTTCGCTCGGAACCTGGCAAATGACCGGGTTGGATGATGATGTCCGGCGGATTGGGCA
>CAZFBU010000112.1:0-3242 GCA_964517175.1 uncultured Saprospiraceae bacterium | reverse complement strand
CGCTCGGAACCTGGCAAATGACCGGGTTGGATGATGATGTCCGGCGGATTGGGCAAGACTAATACCAATTCGGAAGTGAGAAGTCGGAAGTCGGAAATCATAAGTGTTTGTAAATTAAAACTTAAAACACTCTTTAATACGTCGTTATCAATTGAAATTGGTATAAGCGTACGTTCAATACACTTTTCAACCGGAGCCTCGTTGTGCTATACAGCGAGGCTTCTGAATGTTGGTGGTTTTAAGAAAAGTCGGGTTGTAAGGCAAATGCGATCAATCATCGCGTCAGCACGATATAATCGCGGATAAGCGTTTTCAGAAAATCGATTTTGTCCTGCCGGGGTTCCGGGATTTCCAGTATTTCCGAAAGATGATGAACCGCTTCATTGACAGCCCGGGTGTGGGCAGGGTTGTTATATTGCCGGTAACGCGCAATGAGATGCTTGATGAGCAGCATGTCCTGCTCGCTGAGCCTCCGCACCTCAGGATAAACGGGCTGATAATCTTCAATAGAACTGATCTTCAAAATATCTTCCAACTGAAAGCGCTGCTGGTGCCGAATGCGAATGACGGTCGTATTGGCGGTCATATCACCCAGCCGCTGATTTTTCGGCGAAGAACTAATGAGCAATGCGGCCAGCACGCTCAGCGAAGCCAGGCTATCGACGATGTGAAACACTGCCCGCAGGAAATAATCGCTCAGCCCCGGCTCCGCGCCATCCACGCGCACGACCTTGATGCCCATTGCTTTTTTGCCCAGGGATTGCCCGTTGGCAAATACTTCCGAAAAAAACTGATACGCCAGAAAACCGACAATCGGTAGCAGTCCGAAAATAAAGTTATACAATAGCCCACCCCGGAAAGCGGCTTCGCCGAATGCGCCCAGTAGCAGAAAAAGCAGTAGAAAATAAGCAGCAACCACAATCAGCAAGTCGATAAAAAACGCCAGCGCCCGCTCGCGAAGTGACGCGAGTTCGTACTCGATGGTGACGTTTTGCGTGGTGCGGATGTCGATGGTTTGCATTTGGAACGGTTTATCGGTTTATCGGTGTATCGGTGTATCGGTGTATCGGTTTTATAAAATCGAACTTTTGACGAAAAGCTAACGACTATTTTCGGTAAAGGTAAGCAGGTTTTTGGTAGGACGAAAGCGTCAGGCAGGAAACTAAAACATTTGTCGGCTCGTAATTGTCCATAAACAAGCATTGTATTTGCGGGAATATTTTTATAAAATGCAACTTCTATCAGAATAACGGAGTTTTAGATGCTAAATGCCGGACCCGGCTGGAAGCTATCTGGCATCTCACAATCTCAAAGTATGCGCGAAACCAGTTTCATCAGGCAGAACCAACAGAAGTGGCAGGAGTTTGAATCGGTGCTGGACGGACACTACCAGGACCCGGAAAAGCTGAATGAGTTGTTTGTGCAGATCACAGATGATCTGTCCTACTCGCGCACGTTCTACCCGAATCGCTCGGTGCGGGTCTATCTGAACGGCTTGGCGCAACGCATTTTCTTTCGCATTTACAAGAGCCGCCGCTCGCCGCTCAAGCGCCTGGGGCAGTTCTGGCTGGATGAGCTACCGCAGTTGGTGTATGAATCGAAGCGGGAATTTCTGCTGGCGTTCCTGGTGTTTGTGCTGGCGTTTGGCATCGGCGTACTGTCGAGTGCGATGAACCCGGAGTTCGTGAATACCATCCTCGGCGATTCCTACGTGGATATGACGATCCGGAACATCGAATCGGGCGACCCGATGGCAGTATATAAGCAGCGCGGCAAGTTTGGTATGTCGCTGGGCATCACCGCGAATAACCTCTGGGTCGCATTCCTGACCTTCGTGATGGGTGTTTTTTTCTCCATCGGCAGCATCGTGATTATGATCCAAAATGGCATCATGGTGGGCGCGTTTCAGTATTTTTTCATCGAAAAAGGCTTGTTCTGGGAGTCCTTCCTCACCATCTGGATACATGGCACGCTCGAAATTTCCGCGATTATCATTGCCGGGGCGGCAGGCATTACGATGGGCAAAGGCTTGGTTTTCCCGGGTACATATACGCGGGCGCAAGCCTTCCAGCGCTCAGCGCGGCGCGGCGTCAAGATCATGATCGGCATTGCGCCGATCATCATCATGGCGGGCTTCATCGAGGGCTACCTCACGCGACATACCGATACGCCGGATTTCATCCGCGGCTTATTTATCCTGGTTTGCTTTTTGTTTGTGGTGATCTATTTCATTTGGTATCCATACATCAAATCGAAGTACGGCTTTGCAACCAAAATCGAGGATGCCAAGATTCCACCGGATAATATTCAAAAACTAAATTTCCAAACGATCAAATCCTCCGGCGAAATCTTCGGCGATATTTTCACGTTCTACCGTCCGTTTTTTGGCAAAATTGCAGCAATTGCGCTAATCGGCGCAGCAATATTCACAGGCGCGGCGTTTTTGTTCTCGGGCTTCAAGCTGGCGAGTGCGTTCACTTTTCCGAATCAATTGTTCGGGATGCTGGTAGCAATGCCGCAGTTTTTCAGCTGGCAAACAATGCCTTTTTTGCCGATTGTCAATGTCCTCATTTTCACTGCGCTAATCACCGGCATTTTTGTCTGGATGCATCAAACCAGCGAAAATGTTTGGTATTCAAGAAATAAAATTCTAACGGCTGCCGTCAAAAACCTGGTCGCCGTAGCAACCCTGGTTTTACTGGTGCAAACCAATGGCTGGTACGTGCCTTATCTGCTGTTGATCGCGCTGCCGATCGTATTGCTCTGGTGCTACACCATGCAAACGGAAAATTTGAATCTTTTTCAGGGCTTCGGGCGGGCGGTGTACCTGCTGCAACGGAGCAGCAGCAAAATCATCGGGCTGGCGCTGGTACTGGCGCTGGTCGGCATGTTATTTTTCCTCATCACGGACACGATGATCCTGTGGTTCTACCTCGACCTGGTGAGCTGGATCGTCAATCTGGAAGCAGCCGCGATGAGCGAAGTGAGCGCGATTTTGATTACTTTTACCATGCTGTTTATTTTGCAAATGGTTGCCGGGTTGTTTGTGATCGGCTTTGGTTTTCTGTATTACACCTTGCAGGAAATTGCCGAGGCGACGCACCTGCGGGCGCGGATACAGGGAATTGGCGTGGCGAAGCGGATCAAGGGATTGGAACAGGAAGGGTGATTTTGATATTTTGATATTGGGATATTTATTCGCCTTTCGGCGAATTGAGATAATAGGATATTTTATAAAATAT
>CAZFBU010000111.1:0-15249 GCA_964517175.1 uncultured Saprospiraceae bacterium | reverse complement strand
CCCCAGTCAATACCGACCGCCAGATCGGAAGAGACGTTAAACCCTTGCGTGTCATTTGTATTCGCTTGAATCTCAGGGTCTAATCCCGGGTATTTGGTAAAAGTAAAGGCATTCTGTACCTGCACATAAGCCCGCAAACCACTGATAAAATTGGTTTTAATCAAGTCCTTGAAATTATACCCCAGCGTAATATTCCGGATGCGGAGGTACGAGCCGTCCTTCAGGAAGCGCGTGGAGATGCGGCGGTTGCCGTTGCGGTCGTCCACGCTCACCTTCGGGATGTCGGTGTTGGGATTATTTGGCGTCCAGCGGTTCAGGATGTCGCGGTAGGAATTGAAGCCGCGCGACTGCGCTTCGTAGGCAAAGTTTCCAAATAAAAAGTACACGTCGTTGCCCTGCACGCCTTGCGCCAGAATGGACAGGTCGAAATTTTTGTAGGCAAAATTCGCAACAACCCCATAGATAAAATCCGGGAAGGGATTGCCCAGGTGTGTTCGATCCTTATCGTCGATGAAGCCGTCGCCGTTCAGGTCGGCAAATTTCACATCGCCGGGGCGGGTATCCACACTTTGAAACGGACTCGCGTCGATTTCCTCCTGGCTCTGAAAAATGCCATCCATCTGATAGAGGAAAAAAGAACCAATCGGATAACCCGGCTCCGTTCTGGTGATGGGCCCATCGGATAAGCCAAAGCCGCCGAGAATGGGTTCGCTGTCGGCCAGCGAAAGCACTTCATTGCGCACGGTGGCGATGTTGGCATTGATGCTGTATTGCAAGCCGCCGATGCTGTTTTTGTAAATGACCGCCAGTTCCAACCCCCGGTTTTCCACCTCGCCCGCATTCACGAACGGTGGATTCTGCGAGCCGCCCGCCTGCGGAATCGGCACGCGCACCAGGATATCGGAGCTTTTTTTAATGTAATAATCGGCGATAAATGACAGGCGATCCCGGAACAAGCTCAATTCCAGCCCGGCGTTCGTCTGCGTAGTGGTTTCCCACTTGATATTTTGATTGCCGGTTTCGATTACCCGCGCCCCGGTTGCGATCTGATCGCCGAAGGAATAAACGCGCCGCCCGGTTTCCACGAGCGAGCTAAACGGATATACGCCGATTTCCTGGTTGCCGAGTTGTCCCCAACTGCCGCGCAATTTCAAGCCGGAGACAAAATCCACACCCGCAAAAAATGGCTCATTGGAAACATTCCAGGCTACGGAAACCGACGGAAAGAGCCCGTAGCGATTGCCGTCGCCAAAGCGGGAGGAGCCGTCGCGCCGCAGGGCGGCGTTGATGACGTAGCGATTGTCGAACGTGTAGCCCAACTGCCCGAAGTAGGAGAGCAGCGCCCATTCGGTTTCGATGCCGGAAATACCGACATTGCTGAGTTCTTCGGTGATGCTGTTGTCCAGGTAGCGAAACAGCGGATCGGTGCGGAAGAAATTATTCGCAGAAGCGCCCAAAAAGTTCGTTTTGTTTTGAATGGCTTCCATGCCCAGCAAGCCGGAAACGCGGTGTTTGCCAAAAGTTCGGTTGTAATTCAACAGGTTGTTCCAGATCAGATTTTGATCAAAAACGCGCCCTTCGCTCAGCGAAGAAGGTTCGTAAATGGCAGCCGAAAGCCTTTCCTTGAAAAGTTTTTCATTTTGGAAAAGCAAATCACCGCCAAGATTGGTTCGGAAGTTCAACCCCTCGAAGATATCCAATTCCAGATACACATTCCCGAAAATGCGGTGTCGCTGCTGATTCCAGTCAGTTGCATCGATGAACGCCAGCGGGTTGGCATTGCCATCGCCAAAAAGCAAAGGATCGCCCAGTTCGGTGGAAGTTCTGACGTATTCCCCATTTGGATAGCGGATCGGAAAAACCGGCGCAGCGATCAGCGTGTAACGAATGCCGCTCAATTCGTTGCCGGGTCCTGCGCCATCGCCGGAGCTACCGATGATATCGCGATCGGTAAAAGAAATAGCAATATTATTGCCGATACGCAGGCGGGTATTCGTACCGATTTCGCCATTGAAGCGCAGCAAATATTTTTCAAAGCCCTGCCCGCGATAAATGCCCTGCTGGTTCAGATATTCCCCCAGCACGTAGTAGCTGCCGCTCTCGCCGCCACCGGTAGCGCTCAGGGAGTATTTTTGAATCGGCGCAGTGCGAAAGACTTCATTGAGCCAGTTGACATCGGGCAGTGTATCGAGAATTGCCGGATCGTAGGTGGTAAGTTGTCGGCGCGGATCGCGCAGGGTGTTGGCATTGGTGATGGCTTCGTTGCGAATGCTCAGGTATTCTTCGGCGTTGAGCAGTTCCGGCAGACTAAAGGCTTCCTGCAGCCCGGTGTAGGCATCGAAAGTAATGCGCGGCTTGCCCGCTTTGCCCTTTTTGGTGGTGATGACGATCACGCCATTGGCAGCCCTTGCTCCGTAAATTGCAGCAGCAGCACCGTCTTTTAATACCTGAATGGATTCAATATCATTGGTAGAAAACATATTGATATTGCCGGTGGTAGGTACGCCGTCAATGACATACAGCGGGTTATTGTTGCCAATAGTACCCGCACCGCGAATGCGCACGGCAATATCGTCGCCGGGCGCGCCGGTCGCCTGTGTCACCTGGATGCCCGGCACCTGCCCCTGCAGCGCCTGATCGATGCCAAGTACCGGCAGGTTTTCGATGTCTTCGGCGCGAACGGAAGCAATCGCCGCAGATACATTACTCTTGATTTCACGCTTGTAGCCGGTTACGACGACGTCCTGGAGCACATTCGCGGCAAGCGCCAGTTCGACATCAATGCTGGTTCTGCCCTGCACCGCTACTTCTTTGGCTTCATAACCAATGTAGCTGAAAACCAGCGTCGCATCAGCCGGAACGGAAAGCGCGTAGCTGCCATCCACATCGCTGATGGTGCCGTTCGTTGCATTGCCTTTTTCAATGATGTTGACGCCAATCAGCGGCTGCTGATCCTCGGCGGCGGTGACAATACCCTGTACCGTAATGCTTTGCGCCAATAGTTGCGAGGTGCAAAGCAGCAGCGCCAAAATCGCTATGAATCGGCAGGGAATAAGGCGTCTCGTGTGTGTAGATGGTAAACCTCTCATCTATATAATTCGATTTTCTTGGTTTGGTATTTGTTAGGTGCAGAAGATTCTCTAATGTTGTCTTTGCTGTCTGAAAAATGCTTCTGCTCTTTGCCACTTTTACAAAATTATACCTTTTATTCGTTGTATATTGGTACTTTGAAGCGAAAAAATAGTATTTTTATGAAAAGTTTTCCCTGTAAACTATTTGTTGACCATAATCCGGATTAAAATGCAAATCTACCGCGAAATTACCCCCCTGAAAGAAAGTGACGTTTTTGTTATCCTCGACTCCGTAAACAATGGCTTCGATTATCCGATCCATCATCATCCGGAATTCGAGCTGAATCTGGTGATGAATATGTCGGGGACGCGCATCGTAGGTGATTCTACCGAACGCTACTACGACTATGATCTGGTGTTGCTGGGTCCGTATCTTTATCACAAATGGGATGGAGACGAAGATCGTCAGGAAAATGGAGAAGATTATCGGGTGATTACCATACAATTTGCGCCGGATTTGTTCAACGCGCAATTATTGCAAAAGCAACATTTTTACAAAATCCGGAAACTGCTGGAATGCGCCAGCCGGGGCATCAAATTTCATGGGAAAATACTGGAAAAAGCCAGGAGCAAAATGATAGCGCTCTCCGGCGGCAGCGGTTTTTCGCGGGTGATTGACTTCCTGAGCCTGCTCGATGAGTTGTCCGAATCAGAAGAGATGGACTTCCTGGCAAGTGAGGGCTTCAATACGCAGTCGCTCAAGTCCGACAGCAAGCGCATTCAGGTGGCGTATCGCTACATTCTGAAAAACTTCACCAACCACGCCATCAAAATCGGCGATATCGCCAAACTGATTAATATGAGTGATTCTGCCTTCAGCCATTTTTTCCGAAAATACACCAACAAGAGTTTTACGCAATTCCTGATCGATATGCGCATCGGCTATGCCTGCAAGCTCCTGCTCGATACCGATGAGCCAGTGAGCCAGATTTGCTTCGATGCTGGTTTTAATAACATCACCAATTTCAACCGCCTGTTCAAAAAATATCGCGAGTGCACTCCGCTGGAGTACCGTCGTCGCTACAAAGAAAAGAATACATTCGACTGGACGAATCAGATCACGCCCTATCAGTTCATGCCCACCGGCAGAAATGCGCCTGACGCGCCCAAGCCCCGTCACTACTCGACAAAGCTCGTGCATTCCTGAATTGGAGGCTTGGGAAGTCGCAGCATTCCAAACTTTTGTATGGCGCGCAATGGTTACAAAAAACACCTCATCCCGTAGCCCTCAATCCGCCGGCAATGGCATTCACCAACAACAGCAGATCGAGCAAAGTTTGTTCCGCCTCCGGGGTGGTTTTGTCTTCCATATTTCGCCAGCTTTTTATCAATTCTACCTGCCGTTGGTGCAGTAGCGTCAGTTTGCGCTGGCGCGATTCCAGCATCCGGGCGATGCGCGGGCGACGCTGTTCGATCGGTTCGCCGTAAATAATTTCCAGCATTTGCCGGGTGAGCGTGTATTCGGTAAGGATTTTATCCATGAACGTCTGGCGCAGTTCTGGCTTAGCGACAAGCGAGGCATAAAGCTCCATAATGGTCACGTTGCTCAGGGCAATGGCGGAGCTGGCATTGGTCAGAATGTAGCGAATCGCCGGGTAGGCAACCGCCTGCTCGCAAACCTGCGCGAAAGCTTCGGGGTCATCTTCCTGCAAATGTTTCAAGGCGGTGCCAACGCCATACCAGGCGGACAGAAAAAAGCGGGATTGCCCCCAACTGAATACCCAGGGAATGGCGCGCAGGTCCGCCAGGGTTCGCTTGCCGGTGCGTCTGGCTGGTCGCGAACCGATTCGGCTGGCTTCGATAACGTCAATCGGGGTAGCCTGGGCAAAAAATTCGATAAAACCTTCCGCTTGCAGCAGGTTTTCGTAGTAGTTGCAACTGATGTCCGCGAGTTTATCCAAGATTGAATCCAGAGGATGAGCCGCCGTTTCCTGAGCCTGCTGTTTGATCGTTGCGGAGGTAGTTCCTGCGGACAATAGCTCCAGATTATACACACAAGTAATAAGGTTGGCGTACTTCTGGGCAATGGTCTCTCCCTGCTCAGTGAGGCGCAAGTTGCTCTGGAGGCTCTGATGCGGCAATGATTCGATAAACCGGTGCGTCGGTCCGGCACCGCGGCTCACCGTTCCTCCCCGACCGTGAAAGTAGCGGATTTGCACACCGTATTTTTTACCCACTTCGGTCAGGTTGCGTTGCCCGCGATTCAAATTCCATAAACTGGCGAAGATGCCCCCGTCTTTATTGCTGTCGCTGTAGCCGACCATTACTTGTTGAATGGGGCGAGCCGTGCGTTGTGCCTGTTGCTGAAAAGCCAAACTCCTCGCCGTCAGCGGATGCGCCAGGAAGGCATCCAGAATGTCGGGACTTTGTTGCAAATCCTCAATTGTTTCAAACAGCGGCACCACCGGCACCTGGCACATCAAACCTTCCGAGCCGGAAAACACCAGCCCGACCTCGCGCGCCAGCAGATACACGGCAAGCAGGTCGGACAAGCTTCGCGTCATGCTTACGATGAAGGCGCCGATGCCTGCCTGTCCGTAGGTATGAATAAAATCATAAACCGTTCGGTAGCAATCCAGCACGGCTTTGGCTTCCACGCCCAGTTGCATATTCGGGCGGGTAAAGGGACGCGGCGATTGCAGTTCCTGATTCAGAAATGCCAGGCGTTTTTCCTCTGTCCAATTGGCGAAGTCTGCATCTTCCCAACCGGTTGCTTCCAGTAGCTGCCCGATGGCCTTATCGTGAAATGCGCTATTTTGACGGATATCCAGCGCTGCCAGATGAAACCCGAAGGTTTGCAACTTTCGCAAAACGGGTTCTACCTCGGCATCAGCTACGCGCACGGCGTCTATTTCGCAAAGGCTATCGTACAAAAACTCCAGATCGGCTAGCAGTTCCTGCGCAAAGCGATAGACATAAGGATGATCGCGGAGTTGCCCGTTGTCATCCAGCGGCAGGCGCAACAAGAGCAAGTTCAGATACTGGCGCCAGGGTTCATTGGGATTACGCTCGAAAGCCTGGGCACTTTCAGGTCCGATCCGTGCCACTAATTCTTCATTTTTTTCCAGCAACTGCGACGGTATCTGATTACGGTTTTCCGAAAAGCTAAGCCGGGCCGCCAGCCGGTTGAGGTCTTTTTTGTGTAATAGCAGCGCATTTCTACGCAATTCCAGTAGGGTTTCGCGGGTAACGTCAGCAGTGACAAACGGGTGCCCGTCGCGGTCACCGCCCACCCAATTACCGAAACGAATCTGTGGCAAAGCCTTATAATTCTTGAGTTTTTTCGGATCAAAACCGGTTTCCCGCCAGGCAGCCCGCAGGCGACCGTCGAGCAGGGCGATGCTCTGCGGAAAAGTATAGGTGAGGTAATACAGCAAACTGCGCAGTTCGACCTGTACCTTTGGTTTTTCCAGAAAAATTTCGCCGGTGCGCCAGATGATTTCCAGATGGGTTTTGATGTCATCCCGGATAGCTTCCTGTTCCTGGGAAGTCCACACCTGGTTTTCGCGTTTGACCAGCAGCAGATACAGCGCCCGCAGATGTCCCAGGATGGTGGTACGCTTGGATTCGGTGGGGTGCGCCGTGAGTACCGGTTCGATATGGATGGTTGGCAATGTCTCCGCAATTTGCTGCTCGGAGAAGCCGGCGTCGCGCAGTTTCCGCAGGCTTTTCGCCCACAAGCCCGAGAGCCGCTCCATACCCTGATTTTCTTCGAGGTAGCGCCGGTATTGCGCCGTGGCGTTTTCCTCCACCAGATTCAACAACTGAAAATAAGCAGCGTACAGGCGAATGACTTCGCGGTCCATTGCCGTCGGCGGTGTCTCCAGTGCCTGCGCCAGTTCGGGCATACGTACTTCCTGAAGCACTTCCCGAAAGCAATCATTCAGAAACCGAACATCGAGTTCAATTTTTTCTACATCAATCAGCGCATCCGTAATCAGCATAATAAAATGTTTTCAATTAAAAAAGGGCGTTTTCACAAATATAAGGCAGCCTGGAAGGAATCGGCTAATCAAATGGAAAAATCCGTATTAAATTTAGAAGAACGGAATGTAAAGCACGTTGTCATGCGGCAGGCATGCGGAGAATGCCTGCATCTCTGAATTTACAACTTGTGTCAAAGCGGATAAGCTGGAGATGATTCCAGTAAAATGCAAAGTCAGAATTGCCTGCTCTGTACACTCACATCACAATCGAACGCACCAGCAACACAATACCAAATAAAATAAGGGCGATACCCGATATGCGGCGCATGAGCAAAATATGCTTTGGCTTCATCCAGCGGCGAATGCGTTTGGCGAGCAGTATTTTGATGAGGTCAGTAAATATCACCGTGCCAATCGTGCCGCCGAAGAAGATCAGCACGCTTTCCGAGTCGAGCCCTTCTTTCAAAATCGCGCTGGTCATCAAACCAAACCAGAAGAGGATGGTAAAAGGATTGACCACATTGATGAGGAAACCTTTCACCCAGAGGGTGAGGTAGGACGAAGCGGGCTTGAAATGTACGTCGGAAGGATTTTTGAAAGCCGGCTTGGTGGATAGCGCCGCCAGCCCAAACCCGGCGAGAATGATACTACCCGCAATGCCTACATAAAACTCGAAGCCGTCCCACTCCATAAGCCGGGCGATGTATTTCACGCCGGAAAAAAAAAGCAGGACAAACATCATATCACTCATCCAGATACCCAAGCCCACGGCGGCTCCGGCGCGAAAGCCTCGTTCTACGCCCGTTTGAATCAGGGTAAAAAAAATCGGACCGATGAGAAAACAAAGAATCAGACCGGTCTGAATGCCCTCCCATAGTGTTTGCATCCTAACTGTTTTCTACTTTGAACGTTTCTCGCACGAATTGCTCCCATTCTTCGAACAATTCCTTCTTCATCACACGCGGCACTTTGTTTTGTCCGCCCATTTTACCGCGTGATTCCTGCCATTGATAAAAAATGTGGGGCGGGATCACTTCCATTTGTATATCCTGCAAAACGGAATTGCGCTCCACCTTGTAGTCGTCGTTGACGATCATCAACTGCTCGTCGATCACTTTCGCCAGTTTTTCCGCCTCGATCTGCTGATCGCAGCCAATATACCACTTATGTGCAAAAAACTTACCAGCTTTCACGGCGGCAACGGTAAATTCGCGAATATCAATATCCAGAATTTCTTCGGCATTCTTCACCGCCTGGTTCATATTATCCACCGAAAGGTGCTCGCCCACAATGCTGAGGTAGTGCTTGGTACGACCGGTGACGATGATCTCGCAGCGCTTCTTATCGGTAAATTTCACTGTATCGCCAATGAGATAGCGCCACGCACCCGCGCAGGTGCTCATAAGCAGCGCATAATTGACGCCTTCCTCCACTTCGTCGATGGTTAGCGCCGCTACATTCTGTCGGATGTTGCCGTCTTCATCAAAATTTTCGTCGGTAAACGGCACAAATTCAAAGAAAATGCCATTGTGCAGCAGCATACGCATGGAGCGTGTGTCCGGGCGGTTCTGGAAAGACACCAGCCCCTCCGACGCCAGGTAAGAATCCATGTAAATCAACGGCTTGCCGATCAGCTTTTCAAAGCCCTTGCGGTAGGGTTCAAAATGAACGCCACCATGCACATAGACGGTCAGATTTGGCCACACTTCGTGAATGTTTTTCACCTGGTTCACTTCGATCACGCGTTCCATCATCAGTTGAATCCAGGCGGGAATGCCCACCATAAAAGCGACATCCCAGTCCGGTGCGCGGCGGGCGATCTCCTCTATTTTTTCATTCCAGTCTTGCATTTGGGAAATCTCGACCCCCGGTTTGTAAAACGGACGCAGCCAGAAAGGAATTTTACCGGCGTTGATCCCGCTCAGATCGCCGAGGAAATAATCGCCCTGATCTTGCAAATTGGTCGAACCACCCAGCATCATGATGTCTTTGGTAAATAGCTCCGGGTCGATGTCGAAGCGATTAAGATTGAAAAACATGCGTGTGCTGCCCCGGCGGATGGCTCGAATCATGTGATCGGTGATGGGAATGTGCTTGCTGGGTGCGCCCGACGTACCCGAACTTAGCGCAAAGTACCGCACCTTGCCCGGCCAGGTGACATCTTCCACGTGGTTGAGCGCCATATGCCACCAGCGCTCGTACATGGCGTCGTAGTTGTGAATGGGCACTTTCGCCTGGAATGCTTTGACCAGATCCGGCGCTTTGAGCAATTCAGAAAAACTATAATATTTACCGAAGGTCGTATTTCTGGCAAAGCGAATCAGGCGGCGCAGGGTTTTGGTTTGCCATTTAATCGGCGGCACGTCGTTTCGCTCGAAACGTTCTCCAAGGGTGAGACCTCTTTTTATCAGGTTGCTCAAGATTGGCATAGTAATACAGGATTTATATGTTAATTGTAAGATACAAGTTTTTTTGTAACAAATTTAACTGTAAATAGTCGCAACGAGTTTACGGCTACCGCCCCGATTTCTGAATTCACAAAGATAAATGCCCTGCCAGGTGCCCAGGTTTGGCTTGCCATTACTGATGGGAATGGTGACCGATGAGCCAACCAGCGCCGCTTTGACGTGCGCGGGCATGTCGTCCGAGCCTTCCAGCGTGTGCGTGAGGTAGGGCAGGTTTTCGGGTACGAGGTGATTGAAAATTTGCTCAAAATCCTCCCGAACACTGGGGTCCGCGTTTTCATTGATCGTCAGCCCGGCGGAAGTGTGCTTGATAAACAGGTGCAAAAGCCCCGCTTGCGGCAGCTCGGGAAGCGCCTGCAATACTTGCCGTGTAATGAGGTGATACCCTCTGGAATGTGGTTGTAATGCAATTTCTCTTTGTTGAATCATTTTTCGTAGTTATGACCAACAAAAATAGGAAGTTTTGCCGATAGCATGTTCCTTTTTGGATGATAGCCCGCCAATGCTCTGCGAGCGAACTGCTTTTTCTGATAAAAAATCAGCGCCGACGACGCGCCCCGTAGGTTGGGCAACGCAGATCGCCGAAGTAATAAACCAGCCCGATCCCAATCAGGGCATAGGAATCATTGAGCGAACTGCTGCCGCGCTGCCGCCCGGCTGTGCCGATTTGCCCGTCGTTTATGCCTTCAATTGGAATAGAGCGATCGGAAAGCGCAACGGCCAGATCACCGCGCAACTGGCGGAGTTCACTTTTATCCGGGTAGAATGTACTGACATCGTCCAGATAATCGGTGAATAAAGTGCGTGCGCCCAATTCGATATTGATGCTCCATTCATAACTCAAATCTATTTTGAAGCCAAAGCCATACACGATGCCTGCGCTGGTGGAGTAGTATTCTTCGCCTTTAAATTGCCCCTCCGTGCCCAGCGGGCGCAACTCCACCCATTCCCCCTGGTATTCCGCTTCGGGGTTATAATTGAATATATTCAAGCCGGCAAAGAGATAAGGTGTAAAAAACTCCTCACTGCTGCCGTGGGTATAGGGCAGGAAGTTGAATTCGAGCTGCGCAGCCCCTTCGTAGATATTGGAGCGGAAGCTCAGGTTGCGCGCGCGTTCGAAGGAATTTTTCGACAGTGCATCGTCGCCCATTACCTGCCCGGCATTGGCAGAAAACTTGAGCGCAATACGATTGTTAAAATTGTATCTTGCAATAATGCCGCCCGCCAGTCCTGGCGTGCTGAGATTGTAGCTGGTATTTAAATCACCGAAATAATAGGACGCCCCGGCCCAACCCCCGGCTTCCCAGCCGCGCTGCGCCGCTGCCCATAAAGATGTGCTAACCAGAATTATCAATACGAATGCTTTCTTCACCTTTTGTCAGAATTTAAAATTTGCGATATGTTCATAAAAGTTTGCAAAGTTACATTCTAACGGTGAAAAAACGACTTGTTGTATCTTTCCCCTAAATTTTATGCTCCATCACTTCAGCCCAACCCGCTCCGAAACCTCCAGCATCCGGTCGATGCACGCTCTGCCCTGCTCGATCACCCAGTCCGGCAGAATGATTTCCGGCAGTTCATGCTCCATGCAGAGGTACAGTTTTTCCATGGTGTTGCGCTTCATGTGCGGGCACTCGTTGCAGGCGCAGTGGTTGTTCGGCGGTGCCGGAATGAACGTCTTGTGCGGCGAAGCTTTCTGCATCTGGTGCAGGATACCGGCTTCCGTTGCCACGATAAACTCGGTCGCGTCGTCGCGCTTCGTGAAATTCAGCAGCCCGGTCGTCGAACCAATAAAATCAGCTTCTTCCAGGATGTGCGGCTCGCATTCCGGGTGGGCGATGAACTTGGCATTCGGGTGGCGTATGCGCAGTTTGGCGATCTTCTCCGCCGAGAAAATCTCGTGTACCATGCAGGTGCCGTTCCAGAGCACCATATCGCGACCGGTCTTTTTCACCAGGTATTTACCGAGGTTGATATCCGGCGCGAAGATGATCGGCTGATCCTCCGGAATGCTCTCGATAATGTGCACCGCATTGGTCGAAGTGCAGCAAACATCGGTCAGCGTCTTCAGTTCTGCGGTGCAGTTGATGTAACTGACGACCACGTGGTCGGGATATTTTTCCTTGAATTTTCTAAAAAGCGGAGCCGGACAGGAATCTGCCAGCGAGCAGCCCGCTTTCAAATCCGGCAGCAACACTTTCTTGTGCGGATTCAGGATTTTCGCCGTTTCCGCCATGAAGTGCACCCCGGCAAAGACGATCAGATCGGCATCGGTGCTGGCGGCCTGCTGCGACAAGCCCAAGCTATCGCCGATGTAGTCCGCTACGTCCTGAATCTCTGATTCCTGGTAGTAGTGCGCCAGGATGACAGCATTTTTTTCCTTTTTCAATCGCTCGATTTCCGCTACGAGGTCCAGCGTGGGATCGACCTGCAGGTCAAGATAACCCTTTGATTCCAATGTTTTGGTAGCTTCCGCAATAGCAGGCATATCAAAATAAAATTTTGTTAGCAAATAAGTCCCTACAATCAGGACGAAAATTATATGGAAAGTAACGCATTTTCTTAGGAAATTGTTGCTTAGTTTGAAAACAAAACTAAGGTTTTTTATCGATCAGGGATCAGGCGCGGGCGTAGGCTGCCGGTACGCCGCCGCCGGGCATCGAGGAAAGTGCCCGTCCAAAGTTGGGTTTTGGTGCTCCTGGCTGTTTTAGTGAAAATAGTGATTTTTTGACTTTTTGGGTTATTGCTGTGCTTTTTGGCTGTTTTTTTGGAAACAATATGATTATCTTTACGTACGAAATGGTACAATACATCCGATTGCAGTCATTTTATGGCGAAGCTGTTCCTTCAGAATAATCGAATCGAATATACACTTTATTATCAACACTGTAGAGGTAGTTACAAGGTGCGTATATATCCGACAACAAACGGCTACTAAACGTTTGTAACCATTTGTAGCTGGATTTTAATTCTGATTATCAATGTGTTATCAAAATAAATTTATAAGGGATATATACGTAATGCGTTTATACAAATGTTCTGCCCAATAAAGAAAAAACAAAATAAGCCCAGACAAAATGAAAGTGATCAACCGAATCAAGCTCCAAAATTTCAAGAGATTTAAAGAGTTCTCTGTCGAATTTAATGATTCCTTAAACCTGTTGATTGGGGATAATGAAGCTGGGAAAAGTACAATTTTAACAGGAATAGATATAGTACTCAGCGGGAGTAGAAATAACGTAGAAGGTTACGGATTAGACAATTTATTCAATACAGATGTAATTGAGGATTTTCTCAGATCAGAGAAGAAATATGAAGATTTACCAATACTTTTTGTTGAATTGTATTTGAATGACCAAAACAATAAAGATTTAGATGGCAAGTTCAATTCTGACAATATTCCTGCTCATGGATTACAATTAAAGTGCGAGCCAAGAGATGATTTAAGCGCAGAAATCAAAGAAATATTAGAACAAGCGGAAAACAATTTTCCATTTGAATATTACTCAATAAGTTTTAAAACATTTTCAGGAGAAAGTTATACAGGATACAGAAAATTCATGCAGCATCTTTTGCTTGACAGTACTCAAATTAACAATGAATATGCAACTAAATCATACATCAAAACTCTGTACAATAGCCACGTAAAAGATGCTGAAAAAAATAAACATCAAAATGAATATAGAAAGCACAAAGAAAAATTTAAGACGGACATCCTCAAAGAGTTGAATGATAAAATTGATGATTATTCATTTTCAGTACGTACCAATTCAAAATCAAACTTACAAACCGATTTAACGATTAAGGAAGGAAGCGTTGAGTTAGAGAATAAAGGAAAAGGGAGACAATGTTTTATCAAGACTGATTTTGCCCTACAAAAAAACGAAAGTGAGCTTGACGTAATACTACTCGAAGAACCTGAAAATCATTTAAGTCACATCAACATGAAAAAGTTGATAGGACGGATAAATGATTCAGAAAACAAACAACTTTTCATTGCGACACATAGCAATTTGATAAGTACCAGACTTGATTTACGCAAATCAATAATGCTGAATAGTAACAGCACCACGCCTGTATTATTGAAAGATATTGACGAGGGAACAGCGAAATTCTTTATGAAAGCACCCGATAACAATATCTTAGAATTTATACTTTCCAAGCGAGTGATATTGGTTGAAGGTGATGCGGAGTTTATTTTGATGCAAGCGTTCTACAAAAATGAAACGACAGAGAACTTTGAAGATTCTGATATCCATGTAATTTCCGTTGGTGGGACAAGTTTTAAAAGGTACTTGAATTTAGCAAAGCATTTAAAAATTAGAACTGCTGTTATCAGAGATAATGATGGAGATTATCAAAAAAAATGTGTTGATAATTTCAGCGATTATACCGAACCTTATATAAAGGTGTTTAGTGACACGGATAATAATGTTTCAACATTTGAAATCGCTGTTTTTAATGATAATTCGGCAGTTTGTAATGAACTGTTTAGCGCAGGAAGGAAAACACTTTCGGTACAGGATTACATGCTTTCAAACAAAGCTGATTGCGCTTTTGAGCTATTAGATAAAAAAGCTGATAGCTTGACTGCCCCGCAATACATAAAAGACGCAATCGCATGGATAAGACAATAACACTTGCTGTTGCTGGGTCGGGAAAAACAAGTTTTATCATTAACGACTTAAGTCTTGATAAAAGATGCTTGATAGTCACCTATACCATTAACAACACGAGGAATCTCAAAGAAGGAATCATAAAAAAGTTCGGGTTTATGCCAGAAAACATAAACCTTTACTCATATTATCCTTTTTTATACACTTTTTGTTTTCGACCATTATTAGCATACAAAGCAAAACCAAGCGGTCTATATTGGGATACTCCTCCTCAATGGACTAACCGATTGAAAAGAAATGATATAAAATACTACATGACGGCAGGTAGAAAATTATATCACAATAGGATTGCGAGACTTTTAGAAGAATGCAACGCACTGGAAGAAATAAACCAAAGATTAGAAAAATACTACGACTGCCTGTATGTTGATGAAGTTCAAGATTTTGCTGGGCACGATTTTAATCTTTTAAAAAGCATTATTAAATCAAACGTCAAAATCTGTTTGGTAGGAGATTTTTTTCAACATACTTTTGATACGAGTAGAGACGGAAATACAAATGCAAATCTTCACAAAGATTATCCGAAATATCAAGAGATACTTAAAAAATCAGGTTTGCAGATTGATTCTGAACATCTAAATAAAAGTTATAGATGTAGCCCAACAACATGTAACTTCATAACCGACAAAATAGGTATCCCAATAGAATCCCATAGGCTTGAAGAAACAACAATAAAGTTTATTGAAGATGAAGAAGAAAGTGACCAGCTTTTTGCCAATAATGAGGTCGTGAAATTATTTTACAGAGAGAATTATAAGTACGATTGCTATTCAAGGAATTGGGGGGATTGCAAAGGAGAAAATTGTTATGAAGATGTATGTGTTGTACTCAACAAAACGACTTTAAAACACTTTACGAATAACAATCTATCTGAATTAAAACCCGTGACAAAAAATAAACTATATGTTGCTTGTTCAAGGGCAAGAGGAAACTTGTACTTTGTTTCGGATGAATTATTTAAAAAATATAAGCAGAGATAATACTGGGCAGAACGAAGGCTCCTATGTAAAGCCCCTTCAGCATCCCGAAGATAATCAAAAATGATATGTTA
>CAZFBU010000110.1:0-15249 GCA_964517175.1 uncultured Saprospiraceae bacterium | reverse complement strand
AAGTCTTCGAATCTTAGAAACAAACACTGGATATTTGCAAAATAAAAAGCAAAATAAACATGAAAAAAATTTCAACCCTTTTGGCGGTATGCTGTATGGTTTTTGCCGTTTCTGCCAATGATGGACACGACATCAAAATAAAGCTGGAGAACTTTACCGAAAAGGAATTGTACCTGGGATACCATTATGGCGATAAGCAATATCTGCGGGATACAGCGAGCCTGGATGCAGATGGCTACTTTGTATTCAAAGGCGAGGAGTCGCTTCCGGGCGGCGTCTATCTGATTGTCATGCCTCCGGGTAATGAGTATTTTCAAATTTTACTAACGGAAGGTGAACAGCATTTCACGGTTGTTGCAGATGCCAAAGAGCCGGTCAAAGGTATCAGGATTGAAGGGTCAGCAGACAATAAATTGCTGTACGACTACCTGAACTTCATTTCCGAACGCCGACCAGAGGCAGACGATATCCGTACAAAACTTGGAGCGGCCGCCGATGCAGCCGAACGGGCAGCGCTGGAAAAACGGCAGGAAGAGATCAATCAGGAAGTAGAGCAGTATCAGCAGGACATCGTTCGGAATCATCCGAATACCCTGACGGCTGCGATCATTCGCGCGAATATCCCGATGGAGCAACCGGAGTTTTCCGGCACAGAAGAAGAAATTCAGATGCAGCGCTGGCGCTATTCCATAGCGCATTTTTTTGATAATGTTGATCTTGCCGATCCCCGCATGTTGCGTACGCCTTTCCTGTTTGAGCGCGTCGATTATTTTATGAATAAATTAAATGTGCAACATCCGGACAGCCTGGTTAAAGCTGTTGACTTTGTTCTGCAAAAAATGCAACCGGCGGAGGAAAATTTTAAATACTATCTGATTCATTTTCTGAATACATTCGCCCAGTCTCAATTTGTTGGTATGGATGCGGTATATGTTCATCTGGTAAATAATTACTATGCCAAAGGATTGGCACCGTGGACGGAAAAAGAACAACTGGATAAAATAATTGAGAATGCGAAAGGGCTGGAGCCGACATTGATTGGTAAAATCGCTCCAAATATTGAGATGACCAAACGCGACGGCTCAAGCATTTCTCTGCACGACGTGAATGCGAAATACACCGTCGTGTACGTATGGAAATACGACTGTGGCGTGTGCAAGAAAGCCACACCGATCGTGAAGGAATTTTACGAAAAATTCAAGGATAAAGGCGTAGAGGTTTTTGCAATTTGCTTCAAATTTGGCAATGATGTATCGCCCTGTTGGGAATATGTGGATGAAAATGGAGTAGAGGATTGGATTCATACGGTGGACCCCTACAATCGCTCGAAATATCGCGATCTGTACTTTGTGAAATCCACCCCTCAGTTCTTTATTTTGGACGAAAACAAGGAGATTTTATCCAAGCGCATCGGTGCGGAACAACTGGAGGAAATAATGGATCGAATTATTCAAATGAAAGAGCAGGACCCTACTACTGGTAAGTAAAAAGATATGCGGGAGGTCGGCTGACGACCTCCTTTTTATTGTCTGAATCCCTGTGGTTTGAATTCCATACGATTGATCGCCCAGGCAAAAAAGCGGGGAAAAAGCCGCTTCACGTAAATAGAGGCTAGTTCCATACCGCCAAAATACGCCTCTGTTTTGTCTCTGGCGATAGCGCGCAGCGCTTTCCGGGCGAAATCTCCCGGATCCATGCCTTTCTTGCTTTGAGGTGTCATCATATTGTGTTTGGAACCATCGCCGGTCAAGGCATTAATTGTCACATTGGTGCGTACATACCCCGGACAAAACACAGATACCTTGATATTTTCCTGGTGCATTTCTGCCCGCAGTGCATCAAAATAGCCGTGGAGCGCGTGCTTGGATGCCGCATAAGCCGATCGATAAGGCACGCTGACTTTACCCATTACGCTGCTCATCACAATGATATGTCCGCTGCCTTGTTCCAACATAACCGGCAATACGGCTTTGGTCATGGCAATCGTACCCAAATAATTGATAGACATAATCTGTTGATCGACTTCAAATTTTGTGTCCTTGATCAAAGCACGCTGCGAAACGCCGGCATTATTGATCAGGTAATCAATATTGCCGTAGTTGGCAACTACCTTCACTAATGCGGAGGGAATACAGTCGAAATCCGCTACATCCAGCGGCAGGATCATAATTTCGGCATTGTTCTGGCAATTGTCCTTTACCCGTTGCAGTTCTCGTTCGTTTCGGGCGGAAATGACCAACCTGGCACCCTGTTCTGCGAAAGCGTACGTTAAGTGTTCGCCAATTCCGGAAGATGCTCCGGTTATCCAGACAACTTTATTCTTAAAATCCATCTATTTGAGTTTCGTTAAAAACAAAAGGTTATTATTTTCAGAATTGTTCGATGCGTTTATCTGCGAAAAAGCGAAATGTACTATATTCACAGGACATAGCAAACTAAAAATATACGAATGAAAACGGTTTATTTTGTAAGACACGCAAAATCCAGTTGGAAGGATGCCATGCTGCAGGATATCGACCGCCCGCTCAACGACCGCGGTAAACGCGATGCACCCTTTATGGCCAAATTGCTGCGCGAACAGGGGCTACAACCCGACAAGCTGATCTCCAGCCCGGCGAAACGCGCCTTTGCCACTGCGAAGTATTTTGCGGAAGCCTTTGACATTAGCCAGAAAGATATTCTGGTGGTCGAAGATATTTATGAAGCGCATCCAGCCGAGATTTTGCAGGTGGTTCGCAACTGTCAGCCTGAATGGAACACCGTTCTGATTTTTGGGCACAATCCGACTTTCACCGACGTTGTCAACTTTTTTGCCGATCAATACATTCTTAATGTACCGACTTGCGGCATCGCCAGGGTGGAACTTACCGTTGATGATTGGTCTGAATTTGACAAAAATACCGCCAAGTTGACGGCTTTTCATTATCCAAAACAGTATTTCAATTGAAGCGTCCCTTTTTATTGTTGCTGATTTTTCTTGCCGTACTTGCCTGTGCCTGTGGCAAGAAAGAAACAGCTATGCCGATTCCGGAAGATAAGCTCGCAAAGATACTCGTAGATGTGCACTTTGCGGAATCGGTCATGCAGGAACTGCCCAACAGCGTTCGCGACAGCCTCGGCAGGGTGTATTATGAGCAAATCTATCAGATACATGGCATAAGCGAAGAAGCGCTGAATGAGAGCCTGCGGATAATCAAGAAAGACCCGGAGGTGCTGGAACGGGTTTATCAGCGCGCCGAAATGGAAATTGACCGCCAAACAGAGGCACTACGTTAAGTATCTGTAAATGCAATGTTAAGAACTTAACAATAATTTAATACACCACCGAAAATGTACCCATTTAAAAGGTGTAATTTTGTATCTTGTTTAACAATCATTTGATTTACAATGGATTCTCCGAAAATTCTTATTGTTGATGATGAGCTGGATATTCTCGAGTTTTTGCAATACAATCTCGTGAAAGAAGGATTCGATGTGCTCACTGCCTCGAATGGAGAAGAAGGAATCAAAATTGCCGAGCGCGAGCATCCGCAGTTGGTGATTCTGGACATCATGATGCCCAAGATGGATGGGGTAGAGGTATGCCGTCATCTTCGCGCCAAGCCGGAGTTTGATAAAACGCTGATTGCTTTCCTGACGGCCCGGGAGGAGGATTACTCTCAAATTGCAGCGCTGGACGTCGGCGGCGATGATTACATCACCAAACCGATCCGGCCGCGGGTGTTTGTCAGCCGAATCAAAGCGCTGTTGCGCCGGAGTGATCGGGAGGAGGCAAGTGAAACAACGGACGAAATTATCCGCATAGGCGATTTGGCAATTGACCGGGAGCGGGTGACCGTGCAGAAAGGCGACGAAGTGATCGAACTGGCGAAAAAGGAATTTGAGTTGTTGTATCTGTTGGTGTCTAAACCGGGGAAGGTTTTCTCGCGGGAGGAAATTTTTAATAAGGTATGGGGAACCGATGTGATTGTTGGCAACCGAACGATTGATGTGCACGTACGGAAACTGAGAGAAAAAATTGGCGATCATTACATCAAGACCATCAAGGGTATCGGTTATAAATTTGAGTTTTAATGTTAAAAAATCCCACACCTAATCAGATTGCGATTCTTACCTCGCTGCTGATTACAATTTTGTCCACCATATTTTTGCTGGTTTTTTCATACCTTTCGGAGCGGGCACTACCGGCTTGGGTCTATCTGGGGCTGGCGGGTATCGTTTTTGCCGTTTCCTACTTTGTCAATATTTACTATCTGGAGCGCTACATTTACCGAAAAATTAAGTTGATTTACAAAACAATTCGCGACGAACGGCTCCTGCCGCACGAGAAAAATACCTCCATCGACATGAATAGCAACATCATCGACGATGTGGAACGGGAAGTTGCAGAATGGGCGGAGAATCAGCGCAAAGAAATCGATAAATACAAGTCGTGGGCGGCTTACCGACGGCAGTTCCTCGGCGATATTTCACATGAGTTGAAAACGCCCATTTTCAACATTCAGGGCTATCTTCATACGCTGCTGGACGGCGGCTTGCACGATGATTCCATCAATGTCAGTTTTTTGCAAAAGGCAGCAACCAATGTAGAACGGCTCAATACCATCGTGGATGATCTGGAATCCATCGCTCGCCTCGAATCCGAAGAGCTTATTCTGGAAATGCAGGTTTTTGACATCAGAAAACTCACCGAAGAAGTGTTTGAAGACCTGGACATGAAGGCCTCCGCACAAAATATCATTCTGGATTTCAAAGAGGGCGCAGCGCAGGGCTTCAAGGTGCGTGCGGATCGCGAAAGTATCCGGCAAGTGCTGATGAACCTGGCGAGTAATTCTATTAAATACGGCAAGCGTGGCGGTCGTACCAAAGTAAGTTTTTACGATATGGACCGGTACATTCTGGTTGAAATCTCAGATAACGGCATTGGTATTTCCAAAGAACACCTCAAACACATTTTCGATCGTTTTTACCGCGTGGACAAGCACCGCTCGCGCGATCGCGGCGGCTCGGGGCTGGGGCTGGCAATCGTGAAGCACATCGTCGAGGCACACAAGCAAACCATCCACGTGCGCAGTACGCCCAACATTGGCACCACTTTTGGCTTCACGCTCGAGAAGGTCTAATCGTTTATCTTTTGAATGATATAATACTCCGGATCTTTCGTGTTCTTGCGCTGTTTGTAGTCTTCCAGCAAAGCCAGTTGTTCCGGTGAGAAATCTTCTGCATGGTTGCTGTACAAATTCGCTTGCTGCCGTTGGCGGTAAGCCTCATAAAGCGTAATTGCACAGGCAACCGATATATTCAGGCTTTCCACCATACCTACCTGAGGAATTACAAAATTGCCGTCTGAATAAGAAAGCGCTTCCTCAGATAATCCATCGCGCTCGTTGCCAAAGAGGAAAGCGGTTGGTATGCTGAGATCAAGCTGGTAGAGGGATTTGGCGCCTTCGCTCAGATGAGTGCTGAGCACGCGGTTGTAGCGCTTTTTCACTTCCCGGAAACAAGAAGCGGCATCGGTATAAAAATGTACATCCACCCAGCGGCGGGAGCCGGCAGTGGTGCGTTTACCGATTTTTATAAATTCCTTTTGTTGCAAACTTTTTTCCGAATACAGCACGAATATTTCCCGGATACCTATCGAATCACAGGAGCGGAGCACTGCGCCGATGTTGTGCTGATCGCGCACATTTTCCAGTACAACGGTAAGATCGTGCTGCCGATTGGCAACGACCTGCTTGATTTTTTGCAATCTTTTTGGCGTCATCAGCTTCTAAAAGTCGCTTTTAGGGCTAATGTACGACGATTGATTGGATATTCACAAATTCCCGGATGCCTTCCTCCGCCAACTCGCGCCCGAATCCCGACTGTTTTACACCGCCAAACGGCAGCCGGGGATCGGATTTTACAAAATCATTGATAAAAACGGCACCTGCTTCCAGGCTGCGCGCAATTTGCTCCGCCCGGTCAGTATTTTGTGACCAGACGGAAGCCCCCAGGCCATAAACCGATTGATTTGCCATACGCACGGCATCTTCATCATCTTTCGCCGTGAAAAAAGAAAAAACCGGACCGAACAATTCCTCATCGTGCGCGGGCATGCCCGGCTTCAGGTCGGATAAGATCATTGGGGCAAAATAGCTGCCTTCGCGGTCTATTCTACCGCCGTCGAGCAGAACTTTCGCGCCTTTATCAATGGATTGGCGCACCTGACGAATCAGGTTATTCAGCAAATCCGGGCGAGCCAGCGTACTCAGTTCGGTATCAGCATCCAGCGCGTCGCCAATTTTCAGGGTAGAAATATTCTCTTTGAGCAACCCGAGAAAGCGGTCTGCAACCGACTCCTGTACAATGAATCGCTTAGCTGCAATGCAGGTTTGCCCGTTATTGTTCAGGCGCGCCTGCACGCCAATGGCGGCAGCTTGCTCCAGGTCGGCATCATCCAGCACGATAAAAGCATCGCTGCCGCCCAGTTCCAGTACACACTTTTTGAGATGCTTACCTGCAATGGTGGCCACACTGGCTCCGGCGCGGTCGCTGCCCGTCAGGGCAATACCCCGAACAACCGGGTGTGCGATCACCGTTTCTACTTGTTCTACGTCAATCAGTAAAGTTTGAAAAATACCAGCGGTTCTGGTGGCACGTTCGATGATGCTTTCAATCATCAACCCGCATTGCGGTACATTGGGCGCGGGTTTCAATAACCCGGCATTACCGGCGAGCAGCGCGGGAATAAAGCAGCGCAAAGCTTGCCAGAACGGGAAATTCCAGGGCATGATGCCCAGCACTGCCCCCAGCGGTTGATAATGCACGTAGCTCTTTTCATACTCGGTTTCAACAATTCTATCCTGGAGATATGCCGGAGCATGTTGTGCAAAATAATCGCACAGCCAGGCGCATTTTTCGATTTCTGCCAACGATTGCGAAATGGGTTTTCCCATTTCCAGCGTGATGAGTTCGGCGTAAGATTGCTTGCGTTTGCGCAAATCTTCGGCGATTTGAATAGCCCAACCGGTGCGTTCCGATACGGACGTTGAGGACAGCAAGCCGTAGAAAGTTTGCTGTGCCAGTTGCAGTTTTTGCTGTAATTCTGATGGTGACAGCGTTGGGAATGTCTTGATGGTCTGGTTATTGCTTGGGTTTTTGGTTTCGAACATGCCTGAAAACAGATTTAAAAAACAGTGAATTTATCAAAGTTCAGGTTGCAAGCGTTTGCCAGATAAAAAATGGCTGTTACTCTGCGAGTTTAAATTGATAATCCTGAAACTTTAATATATTAACGTATTTGTTTTCAAATCGTTGTATAGGCAGGTTTTCGGTTCGTCCGCCGCTGGTTGGCACGACCACGCGTTCAAAATCAAAACGGGTATGCAGCATTTGCGTGGGCTCGCGTTCCAGCGCGTACTGAAATTTTGTGCCGTATTGCTTCAGCATTTTACCGCAAAACATCGTTACATCGTAGCCTGTATATGCTTCCTCTCGCGGCAGGTCACCATAGCGGTCGAAAAAGCGGCGGCGGAAAAATTGCACATCCGGCGAGAGCGGATCGAGGTAAGAACTCGAGCTTACATGTACATTAAGCCGCTCGTAGTAGTCGTAGTCGATGATTTCATACGCCATCCATTGCGGCATGCCATATACGACGACCTGTGTATTTTCCCGTCTTGCAAGGTCGAGATTGCGTAGAAAGTTGTAGATAAAAGCCTCATTCGACCAGGATGGCAGAATAAAAACCGTTGTATCTTCCAGGCTAATGAGCGAAAACATATCCGCGCTGCTGAGTTTGGCTTCGTCGGAAACGATGTATTCGCGGAAGCGCGTTCCATTAAAACCACCCGACAGGCGCGCATTTTCATCCTGAAAATATTGCAGGCGTTCCATCTCCTGTTCTTTGTCCCGGCATACCAAAACGATTTGTTCCGGTTTGTAACGCTGCCGGGCATGCCGCGTGATGGCTTCGCAATGCGTTTGCAGGCTTGGGTTCACTTGTACGTACTGGTCATTATTGGCGGTTACGCTGGCCGAAGTCGTGTAGGGTGAAAACAGGACGGCGTTGTTTTGTTTGGCAAATGTAGCTAGTATCTGAGCCGTTTCGCTCCGGTAAGGACCGATAATCAGGTTTGCTTTTTTCAAGTCATCGTTGGTACGGGTGAGTTGTTGCACTGCCGACATGGACGTCTCGCGCCCATCAATTACCGATACATTCAGCCGGACATTCTCGCTTTCCAGGTCTTCCAGCGCCATTTTTACACCTCCATAAAAATTAAGCGCCCAGTCTGAATTGGCGGGCAGGTTCGTGGCTGTCGGAGAGAAACGATCGGACAGGAAAGGTAATACGACTGCAACATTGTACGCAGACAACAGTTTGCTTTCCACTTCCGAATCAATGATTTTCGATCCCACTTCCTGAGCAGGCGCGTCGGCATCGGTATCCGTTGCTATGGCGGAAGCATCCGAGCGGATGATTTGCTCCGGATTCACCGGAATATCCCGCCAGCGGATGGTATCCATCTTTTCCACGGGGGCATTGTCAATGACGATGTATGTTCCTGTTTCGGGATCATAGACGCGTCGTCCCTGCACTTCGTCCAGTTCATTGTTGCCAGTGCTTCGTGGCTGATCGGTTTGAACGGGCTTGAACAGGTCGCAGGAGGCAACCAGTACAACGACTACGATCAACCATAGCCGATTATTCCCATTCAATTGTAGCCGGAGGTTTGGTGCTAATGTCATATACTACCCTGTTTATGCCTTTAACATTGTTGATGATTTCGCTGGATACCGTTGCCAGAAAATCGTGCGGCAGGCGGCTCCACTCAGCAGTCATGCCGTCAAGCGATTCCACCGCTCGCAACGCCACTGCCTGTTCGTAGGTGCGCTCGTCGCCCATCACACCGACCGAATGAATCGGCAGCAGGATAGTGCCGGCTTGCCACACCTTGTCGTAAAGATCGAATTTTTTCAGGTTATTGATAAATATTGCATCGGCTTCTTGCAATAAAGCTACTTTTTCTGCTGTAATATCGCCCAGAATGCGAATGCCCAGCCCCGGCCCGGGGAATGGATGCCGCCCCAATATGTTTGGCGGAACCTCTAGTTCTTTGCCCACGCGACGTACTTCATCTTTAAACAACATGCGCAGCGGCTCGATGATTTTTAAGTGCAGGCGCTCCGGTAAGCCACCCACGTTGTGGTGCGATTTGATCGTGGCGGAAGGACCGTGTACGGAGATGGATTCGATGACATCCGGATAGATAGTGCCTTGTCCCAGCCATTCGATTTCATCCACTTTTGCGGCTTCTTCTTCAAATACTTCGATGAACGTGCGCCCGATGATTTTGCGCTTTTCTTCGGGGTCAGTGCTGCCCGCCAGCGCCTTGTAGAACCTGTTTTTCGCATCAATACCCCGCACATTCAAGCCCATATCTTTGTAGGAATGCAATACTTCCTCATATTCATCCTTGCGCAACAAGCCATTATCCACAAAAAAACAGACCAGTCTATCGCCGATCGCGTGATCGAGCAGGGAAGCCGCAACCGTAGAATCCACGCCTCCAGATAAAGCCATGAGCACGTGTTCTTCGCCGATTTGCTCCCGCAGCTCTGCTACCGTTTCTTCCACGAATGCTGCCGGTGTCCAGTCGCCCGAGCAGCCGCAAATATCGTATGCAAAATTCTGCAGTATCTGTTTGCCATGCAGGCTATGGGTGACCTCCGGGTGAAATTGTATGCAATAAACCGGCGCCGCGAATACGCCTGCCTTCGCTTTGGAGGCTGCTACATCTACGCTTTCGGTGCCAGCCAGCAGTTCGAAGTCTTCCGGGATTTCCATAATCGTATCTCCATGCGACATCCAAACCTGCGAGCCCTTCGGGATATCTGTAAAAAATGGATCTTCTTTATAAAACCGGCTGAGATTAGCTTTACCGTATTCGCGCTTGAGCGAACGCTGTACCTGTCCGCCGTAGTACTGCGCGATCAACTGAGCGCCGTAGCAAATGCCAAGAATCGGGCGCTTGCCGACAATATCCGAGAGTTCGAGTTTCAGCGCCTTTTCATCGGTGACAGAGAACGGGCTGCCGGAGAGGATGATTCCTTTCGTGCGGTCATCCAGTTCGGGTACTTTGTTGAAAGGGGCAATTTCGCAGAAAATATTAAGTTCGCGCACTCTTCTGGCGATCAGTTGTGTGTATTGCGAACCAAAATCGAGAATTAATATTGTTTCGTTCATGGCGCAAATATAAACATTTGGGGTCTTTCCGTACCTACTTGCCGGATAAAAGAAAAGTGACACCGTCATTTCACGGTGTCACTTCTTTAAACAAAAGCTATTTCTGATTAATTGTCTTCGAGATAAATATCAAATTCTACGCGCCGATTCTGCTCGCGTCCGTCCATGTAGCGGTTATCTGCAATGGGCTGCGATTCGCCGAAGCCCTGATAGTTGATGCGGTCGGAGCTAATGCCTTTGGCGATCAGATAGTCGTAGCAGGCTTTTGCCCGGCGTTCGGAAAGCTCCTGATTCGATGTGGCGCTGCCGACGCTGTCCGTATGACCATTGATCCGCATTTTGTAGTCCGGATAGCGTCTCATAATATCAACGATTTGATTCAGCACTTCAAAGGACTCCGGTTTCAGCGTACTTCTTGCTGTTTCAAACTGCACGGCCCGCATCGCAAATTCCAGCGTTTCTTTGTCTTCTTCCTCTACCTCGGGGCAGCCGCGGTTGGATGCTGGTCCCGGGGTATTCGGGCAGCGGTCGTCTATATCGGCAATGCCATCGCCATCGCTATCCGGGCAGCCGCCAAGGCTAGCCAGTCCGAAATCATTGGGGCAGCGATCCTGCTCATCCGGCACGCCGTCGCCATCACTATCCAGAATTGGGCAGCCGTTGTTTGCTGCCAGTCCGGGTTCATCCGGGCAGGCATCGTCTTTGTCCGCAATGCCATCGCCATCGCGATCGGGGCAACCTTTCAGTTGAGGCAACCCAGGCACATCGGGGCATTCATCTTCGCCATCGGGCACGCCGTCGCCGTCGCTATCCGGGCAGCCATTCAGTTGAGGCAATCCGGGCACATCGGGACAAAGGTCCTGATCATCGGGCACGCTGTCGCCATCGCGGTCTTTTATTTCCGGTTCTTTTTGTTGCGGAGGTTGGTTGCCTTCGCCGAGCAGGATTAATAATCCGCCACCGAGTTGGATGTTGTCGCGCAGGTCATCAAATCCAAAACGGTATTCTCCTTTAAAACTAAGATAGGTATGAGTAGCCAGTCGGAAGTTGAGACCAACCCCGGCCGGAGCCGCAAAGGAGAAATTGTCGAATTCTTCGTTCGTAGCGCCAATGCCACCGTAGATGTACGGGAAGATAAAATTTGGTTCTTTGAAAAGTTTCAATTGGAGCAAGGCATCCAGGCTGATGGTGGTGGCATCATTGGTATTGCCCATTTCATCCAGAGGAAGCTCGGATTTTGCTAATTTCAAAGGCAAAGAAAGGTTGAGTGCATTGTTCAGGTGGCGAACGTACTCGATTTCTGCACCGACGGTAAAATCGTCATTCAACCAATTATTCGTGATTGGGTATTGGTAGTTCAGAAAAGTAGCGCGAATACCCAGCGCATTTTTTGCACCGTCGTATTGAGCGATAGCGACGAAGCTCAGCGCGGCGATGAAGGCAAATGTAAAAATCAATTTTTTCATAACACAAATCAATTTTGCTGGAGTTTTACAGAATGATTGATAATATTAACATCCGTTGTACGGAAAGTACAAGCCAGGAAGGGCAAAACCAGATTGGTGTAAGGTGGTCAAAGCAAACCAATTGCTATTTAGACGAAAAATACCAAAAAAGTCACACATCCGCATGGTTTAATCCTGCAAACCGCGGCCTTTTTTTTCAATTTTTCCTTCCTTGTCCAGTTTTTTCAGCAAGCGGTCCAGAATGCCGTTGATGAAATCTTTACTTTTATCGGTGCTGTACATTTTGGAGATTTCCACAAATTCGTTGAGCGTCACTTTGGTTGGGATGGTCGGGAAAGTGAGTAATTCGCTGATGGCCATTTTCAGCAAAATCATATCCATGACGGCTACGCGCTCGGCGTCCCAGTTTTTGAGGGTCGGTTCGATGATCTCCAGCAATTCCTTGTCTCGCTCGTGGACGTACCCGAAAAGCACCTCGCCGAAGTCCACCGTCGTTTCCGCTTGCGGGCGATAGTCTTCGTAGAAATCGGACATTGCCGGCAGTGCCTTTAAGGTTTTTTTAATGGCTCCGACGATCAGGGATTCGTCATCCACCCAAAGCGGGAAATTATCCTCGATCACATCGGTAAACATCTCGCTATCCGTACAATGTTTGTACAAATGCAGTAAAATCTGGCGATGATCTTCTTCGTCGGTATCATTTTTGGCGAGATAAGCCTTGTATTCGTCCGTTTCGGCGAATTCGGCATAGATTTGGCGGAGCTTATCATCATCGAATTGCTCGTCAAATTTATAATGGCGGATCAGGCGTTTGAAACCCTCATTTTCATCGATGGAGCGAATCAGGTCATTCTCACCCAGCTTGGCAGAAAATTGCAGGTCCTCTTCGCTAGGGCGCAATTTAGCGGCGCGAATGGCGGCATCCTGCCTGGCGTATTGGGCAACGCGCACCAGATGCACCAGATTGAACAGGTACAATTCGAAGGACCTCCGAACATTGATGCGATACTGTTTCAGGGCGTCTTCGTAATCCAACTTTTTATCTCTACTCATCGAGTAGAGCATCTGCATTACTTTTATGCGGATGTTCCTTCTACTTAGCATGTTGTCGTTTGAGCTTCTTTGGATTTTTCATAGAAATGTGGCTAATGCAACTCGTCCGAATTATTTGACAGTTATCTTGCTCCATCGTTGTGGTGACGGAGGCTTGACAAATTGACAATAATCAAAGATTTAAGCCAATAGTCGCAAAGAAAGCGGTTTTTTTTTAAAAAAGCTACAACCGCTTGAAATTATCCTCATTTTAATATGATAAAAAAGTGAATAGGAAGCTGAATCCTGCTTTTTCAGCTTCCCAAAATGTTGTTATTGCATGTACTTTGCTTTTATTTCTTCGTACGGCGGTAACTTTTTGATGTGCCATTTTTTGATGATTTCGCCATTTTTTAGCAATACGACTCCAGGATTGGAGCGAATGATCGTTTTGAGCAGGATATCATCCGCTACGTAGAAGGCATAATTGCTGTTGGTTGTCTGGCGCAGGGCATATACTTTTTCCGGCGACTCAAAAGCGACGACGGCGTTGATCGAAAGCCCGTCCTGCTGCGCCGCTGCGAGCACCGGATTGAGGGTGTTTTTCCAGCGATCGATATAGCCTGCTTCCCAGGTATAAACCGGCTGTTCGATTTCGCGGGTCACGACGGTCGTGTCGATGACCGCCTGCGTCAGCGAATCCAGCACATACACCGTGTCAGCAACGGCGAGTGTTTCCGTGCCGGTTTGTTTGCCATACATCTTGTGCGATACGATGAAGAAATTGTACTCCGGTATGCTGAGTACCGCCTCCGCCATGTCCTCGCCGTTTTCCATATTTTGAAATTCAAATTCGCTGATTTTCGTGCGTTCTATCGCCGGCTCCGATTGGATTTGGTCGTATTCCCACTCTTCGCTGGGGTAATTTTTGAACTCTTTCAAAAACTGATCGTACGGCAACTCTACTATCTTGCCGGAACTTTTATTCTTTAATTTGTAAGCAATTACTTCCACATTTGCCGCAGCGTCCATTTCTGCCTGCTTTTGCTCGGCAATGTTGACGCCTTCCCTGAAGGGGCGGAAATCAATAACGGGCAGGTTCCACTGGTAATTGCTGATGCAAAAAACATAGGTAGCTACGCCCAATACCAACAACAGAATGGTGCGCCCTACGGTCGTAAACAATTGATGCATATCCTTGTAGCGGAAGACGAAAAGTAAGGCCGGAATCATCAGGAAAACATCCTTGAGGAAAGAAACCCGGGGTTCCAGTTTTAGAAAATCGCCAAAGCAGCCACAGTCGGTCACTTTCATATTGGTTTCAATGTAGGGACCCCATTTGGCAAACTGGAAAAAATTCACGCCATCCGGAACATAGCCCGTGAGATAGGTAAAGCCTGTCAGAAATGTGAAAAAAGCAACGATCAGCAAGAAAACCCAACTGGTAAACTTGCGGCTGGAACCAATGATCAGCGCCAGCCCGACGACGATCTCCAGCACGATCATGGCGACGGAAAAGCCGGCGGAATATTCTGACAACCGGGGGAAGAGAGGCGCCAGAAAAGAAAACCAGGTATTTTCAAAGGTATATTGGAGTTCGGCGAAGTACTGCTCCATTTTGTAAGCTGTACCCAACGGATCAATCGCTTTTACCGCGCCGGAAAAGATGAACAGCGCGCCGCAAAAATTTTGCAAGTAGCTGACCAGCCAGTTTTTGTGGCGCTGTACTCCAAAGCCAACCGCCAGCGTGAGCACCAGTGCAATGGCGGCAATCATGATTATAAGCGTGCCTAACGTCATTCTTTTTGAATTTTATGCTGTTTCCTGAATTTTATTTTCTTGCTCTTCGCTCAGTTTTATCAATGCAAAGATAGCATAATTAATGATGTCCATATAATTGGCATCCAGTCCTTCAGAGATGAGCGTCTTTCCGTCGTTATCTTCGATTTGCTTGCTGCGCAGCAGCTTCATCAAAATCAGATCGGTCATCGAGCTAACGCGCATCTCCCGCCATACCTCGCCGTAGTCGTGGTTTTTGTTGATCATGAGCTGGCGTACCTGTTCGATCTGCAAGTTATATAGTTTTTCGGCTTCTTCGGGGTCGAGTTCCAGCGGCACTTCCTCCGGCAGGTGAAGCTGCAGCAGCGCCATGACGCTGTAATTGACCAATCCGATAAACTCCGTTTCAACCGAATCACTCACGCGTTGCGCCTGCTTTTCTTCGATACTTCTGATGCGTTTGGCTTTGATGTAGAGTTGGTCGGTAAGCGAAGACGTGCGCAGAATGCGCCAGGCAGTGCCGTAGTCCCGGGTCTTTTTTACGAAAACTTCTCTGCAGTTTTCGACCATCGCGTCATATTGCTCGAGCGTTTTTTGCACAGTCAATCGGTTTGGGACAAAGATAAGGATAGCTACCGTTTTCCAAATATATTTTCTGAAAATGAAAATCAAAAGTTTTGTTAACATGAGAGAGTCGCCAGCCAATGACCGGAAAATGATAACTTTGCCTGCGCTAAAAAAATC
>CAZFBU010000109.1:6510-15250 GCA_964517175.1 uncultured Saprospiraceae bacterium | reverse complement strand
ACTAGATAGTATTGATTTCCTCATTTCCCAAAATACTTAAACTATGAATCTTGACACCTTAAGAATTCTACTCGCCCTAGCAATAAGCGGGGCATTTGTAATGACTATTTCCGCACAAGCCCCCGCAGGTATCAATTATCAAGCGGTTGCCCGCAATGCAATGGGCAGTCCGATGGCAAATGATAACCTCGTGGTTCGATTGAGCATTTACACGGGCGCAACACCGACCACGAAGATTTACGAAGAGAAACACGAAGTAACAACGAGCGATTTAGGACTTTTCAACCTGGTTATCGGCAAAGGAGATGTCGGATTAGGTGATTTTACCACGATTGATTGGGGTAGTAACGGACATCATTTCCAGATCGAAATTGATCCCGGAACGGGCTACATTGATTTAGGTATGACGCAGTTTTTGTCAACGCCTTATGCGCTGTACGCGAAAGAAGCGGGTAACGATCAAGACAATCAGATGTTAAATCTTTCCGGAAACAATCTTTCCATCTCTGGTGGAAATTCAGTGGCATTGCCCATGCCAAGCAGTTTTTCTTTACCCTTTAGTGGCGCTTCCAATGATGTGAATGGTACAACATTTGAAGTCACCAACTCCAGTAATGCCAATGGTGTAGCGATTACCGGTCGCCTCGGCGGCAATTCTTCTGTCGGTGGAATGAGCCGCGCAGCGATCTGGGGTACAACCAATAGCGGTCATGCTCTGGTAGGTTTCACCTCTGCGCCGGGGGCGTACGCGGGCGTTTGGGGACGCACGAATACAAGTGCGTACGGCGTGCAAGGTACAGCCGGAAGCGGCGGCACGGGTGGCTTTTTTGAAAATAATGCTACCGGAGGTAACGCTTTAATTACCGGGACCGGTCTGGTGGGAATAGGAACCGATGCTCCCGAAAAACTCCTGCACGTGGAAGGCGATTTATTTGTCAATTCTGCTCAGGGCGGTTTGGAAATCGGACAGCCGGGTAACGGCGATCAATGGCGCTTTTCCACGATCAATGGCGGGGAAGATTTGCAGCTTTTCAGCAAACCCGACGGTAGTAATACCCGCACCCGGCGCATGTTTTTCCAGCAAAGTGGCCGCGTGGGCATCGGCAACACCACCAGCCCAGCTGCGCAACTGGATGTATCATTCAATAGTTCAGTGGCGATTCCTCATCTACGGTTATTTGAAGATGGCAGCGATTATGCACGCCTTGCTTTTCAGAATACCTCAGGGACGAAATTTTGGTCAATCGCGGGTTTGAATAACGCAACCACTGCCAACGAGCGACTCAATTTTTATCACAGTGCTACCGGTGATATTATGTCCATTACAGGTAATGGTAATGTCGGTATTCGTAATATCAACCCAACGGCTCGACTACACCTCAACCAGGGCGGACAAACTGTGGGTCGAGGGTTTCGGTTCTCGGATGGAACTGCAAATGAAGACTGGGACATTACGCATGGTTTTGGTTTGCGCTTCCATTACGGCGGCGATCTGCGCGGTTTTATCAGTGCGAATACGGGTGCTTACAGCCAAAGTTCTGATGCGCGTTTGAAAACAGAGGTAGAGGCTATGACTCCTGTCTTGTCGAATGTTTTGCAATTACAACCGCTCCGCTATCGCTATAAAAATACGCCTACGGATTCTAAAACCATTGGCTTTATCGCGCAGAATACCAAAGGTTTGTTCCCGGAATTGGTTGATTATTCTGAGGCGGATGATTTGTACGGTATCAATTATGCTGGCTTCTCCGTGGTGGCGGTGAAAGCTATTCAAGAACAGCAGGAAATCATTGAGCAGCAGCAACAAACAATCGATGATTTGCAAAAGCGTTTGTCGGCATTGGAAAAAATCGTCCTGGAAAACCAAAAGAAATAAACCATGAAACCAATCCATACTATTTTGCTCCTATTTCTGCTTCCGTTATCATCGACATTGGCGCAAAGCCTGGAGAAACAGGTAATTGGCGCGGCGGGTTCGTCGGTGAGCAATGGCAGTATGAGCCTAGATTTTACAGTCGGCGAGGTGGCGGTCACCACGCTTACGCAAACAAATTTCATACTCACCCAAGGTTTCCATCAAGGTGAAATGATGACAACGAGTGTCAATGGATTACCGATTTCTGTTTCTTACAAAATTTCCCCAAATCCTACCACAGATAAGCTCTGGCTAGAAATAACGGGGGACGATTTAGACTTTTACATCTTGCTTTACAATGAAATTGGTCAACCCTTGAGCCTGACCAAACGGCATGTGCAGGGTGTAGGGCATTGGCAGGAGAATTTCGATCTCTCAAAGGTAAGTGCCGGACTGTATTTGCTCGTTTTTACCGATGTAAATGGCAAGTGGCTAGCTTCACACAAATTTATAAAACAATAAATAAAAACAGGGAGGTGGCATCTGTAAAGGTGTCGCCTCTTATTTCAACTCAAAATAAATCGAATACACCATCGTATCACGCTGCAAGCTATAAAGTCGCCACTTCGGTCCTTCGCGCAGCAGTCGAATCGCTTCCTCGTCGCAGCCATAACCGAGTGATTTTTGAATGTTAAAATTGGTCAAATTACCATCGGGTAGCACCTGAAATTCAACTTCCACCACGCCTTCGATGCCTTGTGTTTTTGCCGCATCTGGGTATTGCAGATTTCGCTCAATATATTGCTCCAGCTTTTGAAAACCCTTCTTGGGTTCGGGAAGTTTCGGTGTCACTTTTTCCTCGCGCTGCGCCTGCCGGTCAGATTTCCGTTTGCCCATGCCGGTTACCACCACTTCATCCAGTGCCATTTGTCCAGCATTCATCTGCACGGCAATACTATCCATTTGCCCAAGTTCAATTTCCTGATTTAAAAAACCAGTATAGCTGATAATCAATTCTTTAGATTCCACAGGGACGGTCAATTGAAAACTTCCACTTATATCCGTAACAGCCCCCATCTGCGTACCTTTCACCAAAATAGAAGCACCGATCAACGGCAACCCCTCTTCATCGGTGATTTTACCACGAATGGTGCGTGGAGCAGTGACTGTAGCTTGAAGTTTACTAACATCGCTTTTTTCTTGAGTGATAACTGCATTCGAGCGCGCAAAATCTCGCGCTGTATCTGCTTTTTTTTCAGGCATGGGCGGTGGTGGCGGTACAACGGTAACGTTAGGCTTCGCAGTTTCTTTAGTTAATATTTTTATGTCATAACTATCCGGTTGCATTTCTTTTTCCTCCAATGCTTCGGCTTCTACTTCCGCTATTGCGGGCAATTGTGCAATAGGTTTTTGAGATGTTGCATCTTTGGGTTGGGTGGTCGGTAATTCCGTCAAGGCTTCCGATGCCTCGTTTGCCATCTCACTTTCTGCAATCAGAGTGTCATTTTTTTTTGGCGTGGCCTCCACTTGCTTTTCGGTCACCGCAACATCAGATACTGCTTTTTCATTCCAAACGAAATACCGCAATCCGATTATCAAAGCAGCCACTACCGCTGCTGTCGCTGCAATCCGAGGGAGATAAAAAATGAAACCGCTTCGTTTTTCTTCTTGCTGCAAACGTTTCTTGATGCGAGCGATCGGCTTGGTATGATCCTGTTCCGGCATTTGGCGCAAGCCCGCCCACGCATCCGCCTGCGCCAGCCGCTCCAATTCCTGTTCTTCGGCGTAGGTGATACTGCAGACTATCCATTTTTGTAATAATATGTCTCCTCTGCTTTTCGTTGCTTCCTTGTTTCAGTGCTGCATGGTTTTACGGTTTTTCATGGTTTCCCAAATCCCGAATAACAAATAACAAACTGATGTTACGCACTAGCGGCTATGGCTTTTAGTGCGAGAAGAAGGCAAGGATCCGAATGGTTATCGCCGCGAGTTGATCGACATGGTTGATACAATGCACAGCATTGCCGAACCGGTGACGGCGGAGCGGGAATAGTAGGGAATTTACAGTTGACAGTATCCAGTTTGCAGGTGCAGTTTGCAGGGGAAAATAAAAAAAGGCTGCTTCGTGGTGAGGCAGCCCTTCGTTTCATTGCTTTATTCCCGCTTATCGAAGCAGTGTAACGTCGCCGCGATAAGTCAGTTTGATGTTATCCAGGAATTCAATTTCAATAACATACACGTAAACGCCCGGATTGGCAATTTTGTTATTAAAACGCCCATCCCAGATGCGCACGCCCGCACATTCGGGCGAGACGTTATTTCGGGTTGCCACGAGGTTGCCCCAGCGATCAAAGACATTGGCAGTTGTAATGCCGGTTACTCCGTTGCAGGTGAAAATGCGGAAGTCATCATTTGGTCCGTCGCCATTGGGCGAGAACGCATTGGGGATGTAAACATTCCGGCTGAAATTCACATCTACCAGTACACTGCCCGTTCCGGTACAGCCATTCACATCGGTCACCGTCAGGGTGTAATTTTGGTTATTCAAAGGACTGACAATCGGTCTTTCGACGGAAGTCGAGGACAAATAGGTATCGGGGCTCCAGGCGAAAGTATTAACCGGCAGCGAAGAATTGATGATGGGTTCCAGCGTGGTGGAGTCGCCCAGCCCTACTTCTACCGTCGTCGGATCAAAAATCACCTGTAACTCCGCAGGCTGGTCAATGCTGACGGTTTCTACAAATGTACATCCTGCCGGGTCGCTGATGGTGATGGTGTACGTACCCGCAAAAACGGTAGCCGGCTGATTGGGCGGGAACCGCAGCCCGTTGTTGTCAATTTCGTAGGTATAATCAAAAAGAGACATACCAGCGCCACCAAAGATTGTATCGATGACAATGAGTGTGGACTCGCCAAAGCAGCGTGGGTCTTCCGGATCAGGAATCGCGGCGATGATCGGTCCCGGTTCCTGGATGATGTAAGAAAGCGAATCCGTGCAGCCTTTCACATCGGTGATGGTGACGGCGTAACTGCCCGGCGCAAGACCCGCAGCCGACGAAGAGGATGCCGGTGCAACGCCATTCGACCAGGTGTAAGGCTCTGGTCCCAGTGGATTTATATCTGCATTGCTATTTACCAATACGGATATTTGCCCGTCGGTATCGCCATTACAACTCACAAAAGGCGTTGTATTGGCATCGTCGATAGTCAGTTCCAGCGGATCAGGCTCGTTCAGTTCTACAATCTGTGTTTTGGTACAGCCGTTGGCGTCCGTTATGACGGCATTATACACACCAGCGGTGAGATTGGCAATAGCGTCGGTCGTTTCGCCTGTTTCCGTCCACTGGAAGTTAAAAGGCGGCGTACCGCCGTTTGGCGTCAGGGCAATTGATCCGTCCATATCGCCATTGCAACTCACGGGTTGCGCATCCACTTGTATGGTGATTGCCGGCGGGCTGGGAACATTTACGGTATCAATGCCGAAGCAGTTATTGGCATCCGTTGCTACCACGACCTGCATGCCGGCGCACAGTTGGCTTGCCGTAGAAGCTGCCACATCATTTTCCACCTCACCGGAAGCCCAACTAAAGATAAAGGTACCGGGCGTGCCGTCTTCATAAATTGCCGTTGCAGTAGCCGTACCGTCGCAGGTATTATCGAAGCAGCTTACACCGGTTACATTACTGAACGTTACATCGATGCCCGGTGGGTCAGTTACGGTTGCGCTGGCAATAGCCGGTGCACAGTTGTTGGCATCTGTCACGGTGACTTCGTAGGTGCCAGCCACCAGTTGACCGAAAACATTATTGTTCAACACGGTGCTACCCCAATCATAAGTGTAGGGTGCGGTGCCGCCGCTGGCAAATACCGTCAGGCGGCCATTATCAAAACCGACGCAGGTAGGCGCAGTAGCGATGATGCTGTCGATTACCAGAGGCGCCGGGGCGACGACGGCTGCCGTATCAGCATTCACACAGCCATCGCTGGCCGTAACGTTGATGGTGTAAACTCCCGGACTCAAATTCGTGATCGTTTGTCCGGTTTGAACCGGTTGACCATTTGAATCAAACCACTGGTAGCCGGTGATGGTCGTGCCTGGTACCGGCGTGGCATTCGCGGTAAGCGTACCATCGGTGCTGTTCTGACAGCTCACGGTATCCGGCGCGATGGGCGCGATGGCGGGGGGCGTAGGCGCAAAAATATCGACATTCAGCGAATCAATACAGCCGTTGCTATCCGTCAATTCGAGGGTATAACTACCTGCCGTCAGGTTGGTAGCGATAGAATCGGCTTGCCCATCCGACCAGGCATAGGTGTAGGGGAAAGTTCCGCCGGTCACGGTGACAGTTGCACTGCCATCATTGCCAACGGTACAGGTTTCATTTTGCTGATCGGCAACCAGGATTTCCAGGGGTGCCGGTTCATTGACGACAAAAGTATCCACGATCTGGCAGCCCTGCGGGTCGCTGTCGATCATCGTCAGGGTATAAGTACCTGCTGACAGGCTGGTTAGATCGCTGTCGGTACCCGAATCACTTTGCGCAAAGCCGTTTGGTCCGGTCCAGTTGAAAGTATAAGGTAAATCTTCCGAAGCCACCGGCAGCGTTCTGCCCGTCACGCTGATGGCGCCGTCGTTATTGCCATTACAGGTTACATTTTCCAGCAGATCAAGCTGAATGGAGAGTGTTTTTACCGCACCGACGTTGTAGGTTTCCACCAATTCGCAGTCATTATCATCCGTAATAGTTACGGTATATCTTCCGGGATCGAGATTGGTAAAAGCAATATTAGGCGCTACGATAGAGTCTTGCAAATGACTCCATTTGAAGGTGTAATCACCGTTCGCGGTCACTCCGCCGGCTACGGTTACGCTCAGAGCGCCGTCTTCCGAGCCGGAACAGGATGCGTTGGTAATTGTTTCCGTCGCCTGAATTCTTGGTGGTTGCGAGAGTGTCGAACTCGCGGAAACCTCGCAGCCGCTCGTATCGGTCACGGTCACGGCATAGTTGCCGAACGGAATTTGCGTAAGCTCGGAGGTATTGCCAGCGGTGGGCACATTCCAGGTGAAAATAAAGTCATTTTCCGGGTTCGGTTGCGTGACGCCTTCCACGTCCACCAGCACGCGCACCAAGCCGGTACTATCGCCAAAACATGCCGGTCGCACGCTTTCCAGCCCGGCGCCGATGAGCGGACCGCGCAGCACCTGCACGGTATCCGTCACACTATTGATGGGCGTAGCGGAATCCTGAATGATGATTTCGTAACTGCCGGCGCCTAAATCCGGTACCCGGAAGGGAACTCCTTCATTATCAACCGGGAACGGACCGGCAAATGCGGCTGGCGGATTCAGCGGACGGTAGCGGAAATTGTAGGGCGGCGTACCGCCGAATACGGTCATCGTGAAAGCGCCATCGATTTCGCCGGGGCAGCTTACACTGTCTTGCTCCAGCAGGGGAATGATTTCGTTGGTTGTAAGGGCAATAATGCCATTTCGGGTGATATAGCCGAGCGAATTGGAGTTGTCATCCCGGATTTCGATGGGTGTGGGTTCGTTGATAAAAGTAAGCGGGCTGCGGTCGCCCAATGCACCGATGACCCGAAAGCATATTTCAAAAATCGCGCTGTCGTCGGGTAGGTTCACGCCACCAAAACTGGTTTCAAACCAGGATAACGAAAGCGTGCCATTGGCAGCATTGGCGAAAAAATTGCCATCGCTCAGCCCCGTCAGAGCCGGATTAAACCCACCGATATCAACGTACTCCAGCACTGTTGGGTCCCACTGAATGGTAAACTGCATGGATCCAACATTGTTGAAGTTTTCCACGGTAACGGGCGCACAAATATTGTCGCCCGGCAGAGCGCTCTGCGCCGGTAACCGGAACGTAACCGCCGTACAGCCGCTCATATCCACGGAAAAAGATGTGCCGCAGCTTTTTCCATCTTCGACCGTAATGGTATAGGCACCGGCTTGCGGAACGAAAAAGCGAACCGTATCTCCTTCGGAGATGGGCAAATTTTCTACCATACCTTTCACCGAGGGGTCGCTGTCGAGCGAAATATCAATGCGATAGCGAGCCAGCGGGTCCAATTCGGGCAGTCCGCCATTCAATACAAAGCTTCCCTGGCAGCCCGTTGTGCCTACTGTATTTACGATATCTGTTGCTTCGATGGGATTGAGGTAGGCAACCGCGAATGCCTGGTCGGTGCGAACATCCACGCAAGGACCAACCGGTGTCGGATTTCCTTCATATTCAGCGTTGATACCATTTAAGTTATCGTAGGTTATAGGTGCGAACCACCAGATAGCAGGATTTCCGGCATTGAAATTATCCTGAAGAAAGCCGTCATTCACAATCGTAATATCACCTTGCAAATTAGTGCCCGGTGCAATCAGTATATCTGCCGGCGCTGTGGGCGGGGCTTCCACCAAACAAGGATCGGTAATGATCGTATCCAGCGTCGGTCCGGAAATCGTCGGGCGGCAATTGTAAAAAGCGTAACCAATCCCGGCAGGCGTGCCCGGCACAGGATCACCCGTCAAATCAAAATCGCGGTTGTGTAAAATGTCCAGTTCATCTCCCCGGCATAAGTAGATGGTATCGGGTAGCACGTCATTGCTTTGTCCGCGGTGCTCCCCAAAGGCAATGGTTCCGGCGTCGTTGCAGTCCATTTTCAGGCGCAGGTCGCTCGGTTTTCCGGAGGTTCTGTTCCCTTCGATGCGCACCGGTGCGGGTCTTTGGGCGTTTGCATCCATCAAAATAAACAACAGCAAGGCAGTTGGAAGAATGTATTTTATCATGGTCTCATCGGATTATGATACGAATAAGTGTATAGTTTTCCTTCGTAAATAGGTTATTTGTTATTGTTGTTATTTGTTATTTGGGG
>CAZFBU010000109.1:0-6410 GCA_964517175.1 uncultured Saprospiraceae bacterium | reverse complement strand
AAGGCTGCAAAAATAGGCATCCCCTGCCACAAAAAAGCTTTTTTCGTGAAAACAATGCCGCAACCACGTGCTATGAACGCAAGAAGGTGGGAGAAAATTACAAGAATCTGTTTTTTAATACTTTTAAACTGCTTTGCCACGAATAAAAACCTGCTCGATCACGTTGCTGCCGAAAGCGTACGGGATGTACTCAACAGAAGGTATCGGCTTGGTAATGAATAAGTTAGCAACTTTTCCTGGCGCGATGCTGCCGTGCGAAGCTTCCAGTTCCATCGCTCGGGCGCCGTTGATGGTAGCGCCGTTGATGGCTTCGGCGGGCGTCATGCGCATTTGAATGCAAGCCAGCGATAGTACGAACGCCATTTTGCCGGAAGGCGTAGAGCCGGGGTTGTAATCGGTTGCCAGCGCCACCGGTAGCCCGGCGTCGATCATCCTGCGTGCGGGCGGGCGATGCGGATCGTTCAGGAAGAAAGGCGCAGTGGGCAATAAAGTGGGCATGGTGTCGCCGGTTAGCAAAACCTCGATTTCCTGGTCGGTCAGCACTTCGAGATGGTCAACCGAGACGGCATGGTGCCGGACGCAAACTTCGATGCAGCCCAGCGAATGGAACTGGTTGGTATGGATTTTTGGCTTTAAGCCAAATTTTGTTCCTGCTTCGATGATTCGCTCGGTTTCGGCAACCGAGAAAAAATTCTTTTCGCAAAATGCGTCGATATACTCCGCCAAACCCTCATCCGCAATGCGTGGCAGCATTTCGTTGATAATCAAATCGATATAGCCCTTGCGGTTGTCGCGATACTCGGGCGGCAAGGCATGCGCCCCGAGGAAAGTCGCTTTGATCGTCAGGTCGCTCAGTTCGCGCAAGCGCCGGATCACGCGCAGCATTTTCAGCTCGCTCTCCAGGCTCAGTCCGTAGCCACTCTTGATTTCGACGGCACCCGTGCCGAAGCTTTGTATCTCTTGCAGCCGGGCGAGCGCACTGGCGACAAGCGCTTCTTCCGGTGTTTCGCGCAATTTTTTGGCAGAATTCAAAATACCGCCGCCGCGCCGGGCAATTTCCTCGTAGCTCAAGCCTTTGATGCGATCAACAAATTCCGATTCGCGGCTAGCCGCAAACACCAGATGCGTGTGCGAGTCGCACCAGCACGGCAGGATCATTTTGCCGCTGACGTCGATTTCGTAATCGGCACGTGTCGGGCAATCCTGCATCTCGCCAAAGCTGTGAATGCGGTCACGTTCTACCAGCAACCAGGCATTTTCTACTGAAGGCAGGGTCGCCATATCGGCTCCGCGCACGACCGGGCGCAGTGATGTCTCCGCTTGTACCAGCGATTTTATGTTTTTTAAAAGTGTTCGCATAACATGGAGGCTTGGAGGATCGGAAGAATGGAAGATGTGCAACTTTCCAATGCGCCATCACTCCAATCAGACTAATTGTCAATATTTTTTACAAAACCTTTTACATCGTTTCGCTTCAAATATAGCAAATAATCCTCGGCTGCCGATTTTTCCTCAAACGTTCCTACCAGCACGCGATATAACTTTTTGCCATTGTGCGCCAGGTCTTCTACCCGGACCAACTGGTCGAAGCGATCCACCATTTTGCTTTTCATGCGGAAGGCATTGTCATAATCGCTATACACGCCCACCTGGATGGCGTATTTTGCGGTGGAGCGCGGGGCGGCGGTTTCCGGCTGGCGCGTTGGTTGCGTTGGTTTTAAATTGTAATACGAATTCGACGTTACCGCTTGCTCATTCCGAACTTGCGGCGTGGCTGGCGTATGCGTTGGTGCGGCATCGGGAATGAGCGCCGGGCGCGAAATATCGTCGTTGTTGTACGCGACCGTCCGGGCCGGGGGCTTGTAATTGGTGCTGGCCACTATCTGATTGGATGCTGGCGGAGGCGATAACGACTGCTGATTTTCGAATAAAATTTTCAGCAGTTGCGGTGCGTCGAGCGACTTTTCGTGCCGGTCCATCAGCTTCCCTTCGGAATTAAAAATTAGAATGGAAGGGAGCGTTTTAACCTGGTATTGACGTTTGAACAAGTCGGCTTCCTTCGAGTCATAATCCATGCGGACCGCCAGGTAGTTTTCCGAAACATAACCAATTAGTGCTGCATCGGTGAAGGTGTGCTCGTCCATCCATTGGCAGGGCATACACCAGGTAGCGGTGAGGTGCACGAAGTACGGCTTGCCTTCGAGTTGCGCGCGCGTTTGTACTTCGGGCAAATTTCCGTCAATAAAATTTACACTTTCGTTGGGAAATGCTGCCAACAGGCACGGCAGTAGCAGCAAGGTGAAGATGAGTTGCTTAACCATGTTCTCGGGATTATAAATTTGTAAAGAATAAAATGATACTTGACCTCAATTGGAATTGAAATCAAATACCTCTCCTATGTTCCTTTGCAATATATGTGAAAAATTGCTACTTGTAAAGGGGCAATTAGGGAATGGTCGTGTTAAAGTCAGAAGTGGAGACCAGTTTACAGCCACTGCCCGGAAGATTTTTGAAAAACTTTTTGTTTGAAATCAAGGCGCTTTTTCAAGGATTTATTCCGGGTTTCTTACCTTTGTTGTCCAATTTTTATCTATTATGCCTGCAAGTCGCTACGAACTCGTTTATAATTTATACCCCATCACCGAAGGACTCTACCTGCCGGAAGCTTACATCATTCACATTGACAAGCAGGGCGAACTCGCGCACGTGCAGCAGCGGGCGTTTGCCCACACAATTGAGGGCTTTGATCTGGAACTGACGCCCTTGCGCAAAGACCTGTTCAAACTTATCGACCAGTTGCAACCCAAAGCGCTGGAGGAAAAATTCAGTCCGCCGAAGAAGAAAGTCAAACCGCTTGCTGAATTGCTGGAGCAAGAGGACGTTGAAAAGCTGATCGTCAGCTTCGTGCACCGCAAGCTGGATGAACTGCTCGGGCAGATTGCGCGGCATCAGTTGCCCATTTGCTGGGAACTCGACCGGCGCGGTTTGGCGAAGGATTTGCTGGTGCAAACGCCAGATGACGAACTGCAACCGCATCTCTATTTTGAAAAAACGGAAACCGGCGCGCGCTACCGCCTCTGGCTGGAGGATCAGTCTGGTCCGTGGCATATCAACAAACGCGCCGTCGTGCCCGTCACCAACACGCCCGCCTGGCTGCTGGTAGAGGATCGCCTGCATCGCGTGGCGCATATCAACGGCTACATGGTCAAGCCTTTTTTGAGCAAAAAGGAAGTCAACATTCCCGAGGTTTCCGTAAAAGCTTACTTCCAAAAGTTTATCCTGCGCATGGCCGCCTTGATGGATATTCAGTCGGATGGCTTCGATGTGATCGAGCACTTCTGGCTGCAGGGCGTTCGGCTGGAAATATTCCGCTATGCTGCGGGCGACATGCTGGAGTACGGCATCGCGCCAAAAATGCTTTACACCGGGGCGGCATTTTTTTGGAATGATAAAAAAGAACAGCGAACGACCCTTGAATTTGGCGATGGCGAAGAAATCCGGATTTCCAAAGTACAACGCAGCCGGGAAATAGAAGAGCGCTTTCTCCAACGACTCGAGCGCTTTGGACTGGTGCGCGGCAGCAGGGGCTATTTTACGTTGCCCGATCCAGCCGAAGACAGCCTCGAACTCATGGAGTGGCTCGCCAATAACCGTGCAGCGTTGGAAGCGGCAGGTTTCGAGATCAAAGCGCCACAGCTCGACGGGCAGACGCTTTACCTTCAGCCCGGGCACCTGGAGTTGGCCACCGAGCAACAGAACGACTGGTTTGACCTGCACGGCGTGGTCACGGTGGGCGAGTTTGAAATTCCTTTTCTGGCTTTCGCCAAATACATCCGCGATGAAAACCGGCTCTATCCTTTGCCGAATGGCGAATACTTTCTGATTCCTGAAGAGTGGATGACCCGCTACAAGGGCTTGGCACAATTTGCGAAAAGCGATGGGGATAAATTGCGTTTGACGAAAAGTCAGTACATGCTACTCGAAGAGATCGGCATCGACAATGAAGTGGAACTGGAAGCCGAAGAACTTACAGATTTTCAGCTTTCGCCCTTGCTCAAAGCCGACCTTCGTCCTTATCAACTGGCTGGTGTAAAATGGCTGGTGCAGCTGTATCAAAATGGCCTCGGCGCCTGCCTTGCTGATGATATGGGCTTGGGCAAAACCCTGCAAACGATCGCCGTTTTGTTGCACGCCAAAGAAAATAAACCCAGGGAAAAACCGGAGCAGAACGTTCAGCAACTCGGTCTGTTTCAGCAAGCGGATGCGGATTTTCTGCAACCTTTGCAAACCTTGATCGTGCTGCCAGCTTCGCTTATTTTCAACTGGGAATCGGAGATACAGAAGTTTGCGCCTTCGCTCAGCACGTACCGGCACATTGGGCAGAAGCGACATAAGGATGCGCGGCTGCTGGCGCGATTCGACGTAATTTTGACGACGTACCAAACGGCGCTGCGCGATGTGGATCTGCTGGAAAAACTGGAGCTTGAGTACATTGTTTTGGACGAAAGTCAACAAATTAAAAACAAAGACAGCAAGGTTTTTAAAGCGGTAAATCAACTCAATGCGCGGCATAAAATTTCGCTGAGCGGTACGCCGATTGAAAATTCGCTGGCCGATCTTTGGTCGCAAATGCAGTTTATTAATCCCGACCTGCTGGGCAATTTCAAGTTTTTCCAGCGCGAATTTATAACGCCCATCGAGAAGCGCAGCGACGAGGTGCAGAAAGAACGCCTGCGCAAGCTGGTCGCGCCCTACCTGCTGCGCCGCACGAAAGAGGAAGTGGCGAAGGATTTGCCGCCGCTGACAGTCAGCACGCATTACTGCGAAATGGAGCCCGAGCAAAAGAAGCTGTACGAAAAGGAGAAATCTGCGGCCCGGAACTTGCTCCTCGATAATTTCCAGAGCGACGATCCAAAATTTCAGGTGGTGGTGCTGCAAACGCTCACCAGGCTTCGGCAATTGGTCAATCATCCTCGACTCGTGCAGCCCGATTTTGCGAAAGCCAGCGGTAAGTTCACCGAAGTGATGGAGCAATGGGATGTGATTCGCCGAAGCGGTCATAAAGCGTTGATCTTTAGCTCGTTTGTGAAGTATTTAAACCTCTTTCGGGAGGACTTTGAGCAACAGAATCAGCCATTTGCCTGGCTGACCGGCGATCTCACCCAAAAGCAACGCGAAGCGGAAATCAACAAATTTCAGGAAAATCAGGATGTACAATCCTTCCTCATTTCGATCAAATCGGGTGGGGCAGGGCTAAACCTCACCGCCGCCGATTACGTCTTCATCCTCGACCCCTGGTGGAATCCATTCATCGAACAGCAAGCCATTGCGCGGGCACACCGCATCGGGCAGGAAAAAAATGTGATCGCCCTGAAATTCATCACCAAAGATAGCATCGAAGAGAAAATCCTCAAGCTCCAGGAGCGAAAAGCCCAACTCGCCGAGGACATCATCTCGGGTTCAACATCGATCAAGTTTTCGCAGAATGAGCTGGCGTTTTTGCTGGAGTGATGGCACCATTGCCCCGCCCTTCAGGTCAGAGACAATGTGTGTATGCCTAAAATAGGTTGACCGATTTAAGAAAAATATAAACGCTAGAAGAGCAAGATATGGTTTGGATTTTCACTAATTTGGTTATTAGTAGATAAGGTAAAAATTTCCTAAATGGGTCGTTGCGCTAGCGAAAGTTCTTTGACATAAGTTTCAAATTCAATGGGTGTTTTTTGTCCAGGCTGCTGTGGCTTCGGTTGTTGTAACCGTTGACGGCTCTTTCAAAGCCCATTCAAAGTTATGAACTGGCGGATAGTACAAGTCTGATCACTGGCGCGGAAGTACTGGGCAAGCAGGGTCGGGCGGTGTTTAAATTTGCCAATACCATGGAACCAATTCTAATGAACGTCGGCATTTCATCCGCCAATCCGGAAGGCGCTATGGCAAGTTTGCAGGAAGCGCCCGGCTGGGATTTTGATGCTGTCGCCGTTCGATCCGAAGGAAGCGACGGCGCACGGCAGCGTGCATGCCTACACGGAGGGCAATGCCTGGCAGTACTCATGGTTTGTGCCGCATGATGTGGAGGGCTTGATCCAACTCATGGGCGGCGACGAAGCCTTTGTGCAGAAGCTCGATCAACTCTTTGTGGAAAGCTCGGAAATTGGCGACAAAGCGCCACCGGATGTCAGTGGTTTGATCGGGCAGTACGCGCACGGCAACGAGCCGAGCCACCACATCGCTTACATGTACAACTACGCCGGTGCGCCCTGGAAAACCCAGGAACGGGTGCGCCAGATCATGGAAACGCTCTACACGGCGAAGCCCGACGGTTTGTGCGGCAATGAAGACTGCGGGCAGATGTCTGCCTGGTATGTCTTCAGCGCGTTGGGTTTCTACCCGGTGAATCCCTCCGAAGGTAT
>CAZFBU010000108.1:0-15333 GCA_964517175.1 uncultured Saprospiraceae bacterium | reverse complement strand
TGGGAGACGCCTTCTTGCCAGGACGAAGATTCGTACTACCTGCCGGGACCGTGCGTGCCGCTGCCGGAGGAATGCCTGGTTGAGTTCAAGCGTATCTCTGTGGGTGATTGCTATCTCGATGATGATGGTTCCAGTTTTGCAAAAGTAGAAGTATGTGTGAAGTGGAGTGGCGTGGAAGGCAGCGACCAGTTGCTCGTTGGTCTGGCTGGTATTTATCAGACAATCAATGTCAACACTACTTCCGGTCAGGAATGTCTGACATTCACCGTACCTGCCGATAACTCTACCGGCAAAGTTTGGGCAATGTTCTGGAATCAGTGCGAGTGCCGCGCTGAGGATTATTACCAGCTACCGCCCGCATGTCTGCCGACACCGGAGTGTGAACTGGAAATCAAGAGTGTTTCGGTTGGTAATTGCTATTACAACAACAACCAAAGCAAGGCGGATGTAGAAGTTTGCGTGCAGTGGGACAACGCCCCGGCAAACGACAACATCAAGGTAACGATTGGCAACGAAGAGCAGATCATCTATGTCAATACCACATCTGGTTACAAATGCATTACCTTTGAAATGGTAGCCAACGGCTCATCGGGAACGGTTTCGGCGAAATTCTGGGAAACGCCCGATTGCAAGGATCAAAAATCCTACAACCTGCCGCAGGCATGCCAGCCGACGCCGGAGTGCGTTCTGGAAATCAAGAAGGTGAACGTCAGCGATTGTTACTACGACGAATCAAGTGGACAGAGCCGAACGGACGTAGAAGTTTGCGTGAAATGGGATAATGCCCCGGCGAATGATAACATCATGGTCAACGTGGGTGGTCAGCAGCGCGTTATTTACGTCAACTCCACTTCGGGTACGCAGTGTATCACCGTTAGAATGGTGGCGAATGGTTCGAGCGGTACCGTTTGGGCGAAATTCTGGGAAACGCCCGATTGCCGCGACGAAAAGTACTACCAGTTGCCAACGGCTTGCGTGCCGACGGCAGAGTGCAAGCTCAAAATCACCAACATTCAGGTGGGTAGTTGCTACTACGACGAAGCCAGCGGCAAGAGCAAGGCAACGCTCATGGTTTGTGTGGATTGGCAGAATGCACCACAGGGCGAAAACATCGTCATTGCATTGTCCAACCAGATTGTACCGATTTGGGTGGATAGCCGCAACGGTAGCGGTTGTGCTTACTTCACGCTCTGGCTGAATGGCCCGGCAACCACCAACAACCTGGTGAAAGCCCGCTTTGAACTGACCAGAGAATGTTCCGACGAGGGGTATTACAATACGCCGGCAGCCTGTGCGCCTTACGGCAAAGCAACGGAAACGGAAAATACCACGCCATCGCGCGACCTGCCCGGAGGTAAAACGCCGGCAACGGATGTAAAACCGGCAGCGGCGATCAAGGTATTCCCGAACCCAACTCAACGCGAGGTTTTCGTTGATCTGAGCGCTTTCATGGGCAAAAAGGTGCAGGTGCAGATACTCAATACCGTTGGGCAAACGATACACGAAGTACAAATAGACGAAGTACCCTCCGACCGCACGCGTTTTGACGTGAGCAGCTTCCCCAGCGATATGTACCTCATTCGGGTACAGGTGGAAAGCGAGGGTATGTTTACCGAGAAGTTTATTGTAAAAAGGTAATACACAAAGCTTGTCTTATTGAATCAGGAGGGCTGCCCTTGGGGGTGGCCCTTTTTTTGTGCCGGAGGGTTGTTCTTTTGGGTAGTGGATCAAATCGCCTGGAGGGGATTTTGTACATCTCAAAGATTTGCGAAACCTGAGCAATGGGCGGGAGCCCCCTAAGATGGTTTCATTTCATGCAACATTCTATGTAGCCTGTTGGCAAAACCGGAGATTTACCGAAAATTAACTAATTGATTATCAGTTATCTGAATCTTCTTTGGGTAGTGTTACAGAATGTATGCTTTTGAAAATTATCGGTTATAAAATATTGAAAATCATTGTTTTAAATAATTTTTCTTCTTATAGCATACATTTTAAAACACTACCGTAATTCTTAGTTATACGGATTGTAGATAGTCGAGAATATTTTTGTACAATTTTTTCCATTACTAAAATGAAAACCAGATGAACATTTTTACATGTCTCTGTAGGCTTTTATTTATTGGGGTACTGCTTACTGCGAGCAATCATGTTGTATTTGCAATCAATGTATGCCGGGCATATTTCCCTACCACAAGGACGTCAGGTCAGACCGGCGATCTCTCGCCCGGGCTTTGCCAATCTCCAGCATGTATGAAACCATATTCACTGCTTTGACCCATCCCCTATTTTTCAAATTTACATATTTTGAAAAATTCTTCTATTTTTGAAGCCGTACTCAAAAACTAAATACGACGTTTGCAAACGAATTATTCGGATCAGGAACTGTTGGAACTTCTGCAAAAAAATGCAGACAAAGCCATAGAGCTGTTGTTTCGGCAGTACTATGTGTATGTTTGCCGGGCGGTTTACCAAATCGTAGCGGATGCGCAGGTGGCGGAAGATATCGGGCAGGATGTGTTCTTTGAGCTTTGGCGCAAAAAGGAAAAGCTACGTATCTCCATTTCGATTCGGGCGTATTTGCGGCGGGCGGCTGTGAACAGGACGCTGAATTACCTGCGCGACCGCAAGATCAAGTGGGACGACGAGCCGGAATTGCCTAAACTGGCGGATGACCAGCCCGATGCGCACCGCCCCATGGAAATAGCGGAGTTGCAGCAATCCATTGATGCGGCCATCGACCAGTTGCCGGAGAAGTGCCGGATTGTCTTTATGCTGAGCCGTCAGGAGGATTTATCGTACCAGGAAATTGCCGATTGTTTGAACATATCGACCAAAACGGTTGAGAACCAGATTTCTAAAGCCCTCAAGCATCTGCGGGTAGTTTTGAAACCCTATTTGTCAGGAGGATTACTTATTTTGATGGCGCTTTTGCTTTGACCGAATGGGGGAAAGGTTGTAAAATAGTGTCATAAAAAAACAAAACAAAGAGAACCAAAGCTGTGGATAAAGTCTGAATATGGATATCGGGAAGTACATATCATTGCAGAATCGCCGGCGGGAGGGCAAGCTCAGCGCTGCGGAACAACAGGCTTTAGAAGCGTGGCAAAACAATACAGAAGGAGCAAACATGGCAAAAGACAAAGAACAAATTAATCAACTGGCAGAGCGCTACAAAAGTGACTTCGAGCCGAACGTGGACGCCGGCTGGGCGAAATTGCAGGCGCGCATGAAGGCTTCACAACCGCCGAAAGCTGCACCAATGCGGGTTGCTTCGCGCCGCCCGTTTTTGCGCATTGCCGCTGCGATCTTGTTGCTGGTTGCAGCAGTTGCCATCGTGAATGTACTGTTATCATCGAAACCCGAAATGCGGACGGTGCAAACCAATGCCGCCGGGCAGGAGGAAATTCTGCTGACGGACGGAACGCGCATTGTGCTGAATGAAAACAGCCAGGTTACTTTTCCGGAAAGCTTTGCCAATATGGCAGAGCGACCGGTGGAACTGCGTGGCGAGGCCTACTTCGAGGTGCAATCCAACCCCAGACAGCCCTTTGTTGTCACGACTCCTCAAACGGATATCCGGGTGCTGGGCACCGCTTTCAACGTGCGTGCCTATGCGCAGGAGCCAATTACCGAAGTGGAAGTGGCCGAAGGAAAAGTGCAGTTTGGCGTGCGGCAAAGCGATGCTTTTCTGGTGCTCGAAGCCAATCAAACGGGCATTTTTGATACCCGGGAAAATAAATTGGCCCGAAAAGACGTAACAGCGCTCAATGCCGACGTGTGGCACACGCACCGATTGAGTTTCAAAAATACGCCCCTTTCCGAGGTGATAAAAACGCTGGAGCGTTATTATAAAGTGGAGATTGAAGTAGCGAACCCGACAATCGAAAACTGCCATTATACCAGCAATTTTGCAGATTTGGACATCTCGGAAGTGATCGCGGCCATGTCAGTAGCCCTCGATCTGGTACCGGAAAAAACGGCGGCAAACCGTTACAAAATATATGGTCAGGGCTGTCGCTGAGGCTACTTTGTTGCCGGAATTGTTTATTTTCTGCTACCCCCCCTTTCATTCCTGCTCAAATAAATGTAAATTTGAAACCTGCTACTACAGGTTTTTTTATAACACAATTCTCCATGAAGCAGGGCAGAGGGGTAATCTTATGGCTGGTCTGGATGCTGGCGTGCAGTACGCTGATCGCGCAGAGCGCACTGGATGCCCGCGTTAGCATCCAAGTGCAAAATGTATCGCTCGAACGGGCGTTGCTTACCCTCTTGGATGATCAGGGCGTCCGACTTTCTTTTAGCAATAATATCATACCCGATAAGCAAGTTACCGCCAATTTCAATCAAATCCGATTGGGCACAGTGCTGGACGCTTTGCTGGACAATACGGAACTCGCTTATCGCGAAGTGGGTTCACAAGTGGTGCTACACCAAAATCCTGTACAGAAAACCGAACGCAAATTTACCATCAGTGGCTTCGTAGAAGATGCCGGTACGGGCGAACGGCTGATCGCCGCCAGCGTACTCGATCGCCGCCTGGGCAAGGGCGTGGAAACCAATGAATACGGTTTTTTCAGCCTGACACTGCCCGAGGGAGAAGTGCGGTTGAGTGCTTATTATCTCGGCTATATCCCTCAGGAATACGCCATCAAGCTCAACAAGGATAAAAAGATAGTCCTGTCGCTCAGCGCCTCCTTGTCGCTGCCGGAAATTGAAGTGGTGGCTCGTGATACTATGATCGGGGGCATTCGTTCGGGTATGAGCGCCAACATCCTGAACGCAGAAGATGTACGCAGCCTTCCTGCCCTCGGCGGCGAACCCGATCTCATTCGGGCGGCATACTTCCTGCCCGGGGTGCAAACCGGTACCGACGGCATTGGCGGCATCCACATTCGGGGTGGCAACCCGGAGCACAACCTCATCCTCATTGACGGTGTGCCGGTATATAACGCCCTGCACGCCGCGGGGCTGTTTTCGGTTTTCAATACAGATGCCATCCGCAGTGCGCAATTAATCAAAGGCGGCTTTCCGGCTCGGTACGGCGGTCGGCTCTCCTCGGTGCTGGATGTGCATACCAAAGAGGGCAACCTGAATCGGCTGAGCGGGCAGGCGGAAATCGGGCTGCTCACGGCGCGGGCATCGCTCGAAGGCCCCATCGTGCCCGAGAAAGGCTCTTTTTTTATATCCGCCCGCAAATCTTTTCTCAACTGGTACATCGAGCCTTTTTCCAGAAATCAGAAGGAGGAGCGCGGCGAAGATGGCAAAACGGGTTACGATTTTTATGATGTAAATGCGAAATTGAACTACACCCTGACGGAAAAAGATAAAGTTTATCTCAGTTTTTACCGGGGAAATGATCATTTCAGAAACAATGGCTTCCGCTCTGATGATTTTGTTTATTACGACCAAACCTGGGAAGATACCGTGTCTTTTCGGTTCGATCAGAGCTACGGCGAAAAGCTCAGTTGGGGCAATACCGTTGGCGCACTCCGTTGGAATCACATTTGGGGCAACAAACTTTTCAGTAATACGACACTGACGTTCAGCCGTTTCGCTACGGATATTGCTTACGATAGCGCCGACTCCCTGTTTTTCCTGAATCAGGAACGCACCTTGCTGCGGCGAATCGATTTTGGCGTTTATCGCTCCAGTATTCAGGACGTGGGCGGTAAGGTCGATTTTGACTGGCTGCTGTCCCCTTCCCAAACCTTGCGCTTCGGTGCCGGACTGACCTACCACCAGTTCAATCCAGGTATCTTAACGTACAATGAAGCCACCGAACACTTGCGCGATGAAGACGTACAGGGCAATGATCCGATCAACTCTGAGGAATCCTTTGCCTATGTGGAAGATAACATCGTTTTTGGCGATAAGCTGTCGCTCAATATCGGTCTGCACGCAGCACGCCTGGCGGTGCAGGGCAAGACTTACACCTCTCTTCAGCCCCGCGCCTCGGCTTACTGGCAGATGGGGCGTCGCCTGGGCTGGCGCGCTTCCTACGGAGAGATGGCGCAGTTCGTTCATCTGCTCTCTACCAATTCGAGTATCGGGCTGCCGACCGACCTGTGGGTGCCGGCAACGGCGGATGTACCCCCTCAGCGCGCTTGGCAGGTCGCCAGCGGGTTCGATTATGATTTCGGTATTTTGCAACTAAACGTAGAGGGCTATTACAAAGAAATGAGCAATCTGCTGAATTTTACGGAGGGGGCTTTCTTTCTGAATGACTGGCAAAGCAATGTGACGACCGGCAACGGACGGGCCTACGGGGCTGAATTGCTGCTGCAGAAGTCGCACGGCAAAACCACCGGCTGGATCGCCTACACGCTGGCCTGGGCCGATCGGCGTTTCGAGCGAATCAACTTTGGGGAGCGCTATCCTTTTCGGTTCGACCGGCGGCACGATTTTAAAGTGGTACTTCAGCACGCCTTCAACAAATGGATGCGCGTGAGCGCCAGTTGGGTCTTTAGTTCGGGGTTTGCTTACAGCCTGCCTCTCTCGGAATACGATTTTCCAATTGTTAGCGGCGAACCGGTTCCCGTGACCGATTACGGCGCTAAGAATTCTTTCCGCATGCCCGATTATCACCGGCTGGATATCAATGCGCAGGTGCAGTTTCAGACCAAAAACTTTTGGCACGGCATCAATGTTGGTTTTTATAATATTTATGATCGGCGCAATCCGCTGTATTTCGATCTGCGCACCAATATTACCAACGATGAGGGCGGACTGCGGGAGCAAAAAGAATTCGTGCAGGTATGGCTGTTGCCTTTTCTGCCTTCGGTCAATTATTCGATTAAGTTCTAAGCAACATCATTTATGCAGCGGAAACTAAGTATGTGGGCATTGTTGTTGGTTCTTCTGGCTTCCTGCGAGGATGCAGTGGAGTTGGATCTGGGCAATTTTGAACCCAAACTGGTCGTGGTGAGCAATTTTGCCCCCGATGAACCGCTGGAGGTCTTTGTGTCAAAAACGCGCTCGGTGCTGAATAATGATGCTCCGCACTACATCAGCGACGCGACGGTGCAATTGTACCGGGGCGATAATCTGCTGGAAACCCTGCAATACGTGCCCGCCTCTGGCGATCAACCACCCCGATATATCTCCTCAACTTACACCCCGGAAATCGGCACGCCCTATACGCTGCGGGCAGAAACGCCCAAATTTGGGCCGGTAGAAGCGCAAAGCGTCATTCCGCAAGCTGCCGCCATCCGCGCACTCAACATCGCTGATGTGAGCGCTCAGCAAATTTCACCGGACAGCCTCGCCTTTTTCTACCGGGTGGAAATCGTTTTTTCTGACCCGCCGAATGTGCAAAATTATTACCACCTCAATTTTTACCAACAAACCTGGGATTACATCGTGGAAGAAGGCGATACCGTCATCGTGCGCAGCAACTTCAAAAATGTCAATTTCAGTTCTGAAAATGACAATAACGCCTTCATTGCTTACTTCGATGGCGGGGTATTATTTGATGATTCCTTCTTTAATGGCCGAGCGATTTCCTATTCTTTTACTTTGCGCACCAATATTCGGGTTTCGAGGGAACTGCTGGGCAAAATGTTCGTCGAATTGCGCACTACTTCGCAGGATTACTTCCTCTACCACAATTCGCTCAGCCGCCAGCAAACCAGCTCCGGCGGGCCACTTGCCGAGCCGGTCATCATTTACAACAACATCGAAAACGGACGAGGCATTTTTGCCGGCTACAATCCCGCTATTGATTCGGCTGCTATTCGTTAAGATATGGTTATAGCGCTTTTCGCTACTTGCCGTTCGCTTTTCGCAAAACAAGTAATTGATAATGAGTGTTTTAGTGGAAATTATTTAATCAAAAAGTTAGTCAAAGTACTATAATCTGCTGTTCCTGACCCTTTCCGGCGAGCGTTCTCCGGCGTCCTGTCCTGTCCTGTCCAAAGTCCATTATTTTGTAATAATTTCTGGCTGTTGCATTAAAAAAATTGCGTTCGGCATAGGGGATGGCAAATTTACCGGTGTCTCCTTTCTTGAGTTGCAGAACGCAACATTCCCCAAGTGCCCAAATGCCAATTATATTTTGTTTGAAAACAATCCTTAAAACAAAAAAAGGTCATGAATCCAGAAACAAAAACAGCTTTTTTAACCCAATTTCCATTGTTCCGTTCGCTTTCCGAAGCAGAGCGAACCAGCATTGCCGACCTGATGGAGTACAAAGTGAAGCCGCGCTACAGCTTCATCTACATGCCCGGCGAATCATCCGATGTCGTTTATTTTCTGGCGAAAGGCGTCGTGAAAATCGGGACGCATTCCGGCGACGGCAAGGAAGTTATCAGGGCGCTCATGCACCCGCTGGCAATGTTTGGCGAACTGGGGCTGGTTGGTGAAACCGAACGCCAGGATTTCGCCCAGGTGCTTCGCGAAGATGTTCACCTCTACGCCCTGAATGTAGAAGACTTTCAGGCGTTGATGCGCCGGAATTATGAACTCAGCAATGATGTGATGCAACTCTTCGGCAGCCGCCTGATCAAAGCCGAAAACAAGCTGGAATCCCTGATTTTCAAGGATGCCCGCACGCGCATCATCGAGTTCATCAAGGAGTCGGTCACCAAACAAGGGCGCCGCGTCGGCTTCGAGATGCTGCTGAAGCATTCGCTGACGCATCAGGATATTGCCAACATCACCTGCACTTCCCGCCAAACGGTGACGCTGGTGCTGAATGAGTTGAAAAAATCGGATTTGATCTATTTCAATCGCGGGAAAATTCTCGTGCGCGACCTGGCAAAACTGGCCTGAATGATTCGATCGATACACGCAGAACTCGGCTCAGTCATACTATAACCTATTGGTAATCAATTTTTGACAATATTTAAAATTCAAAATTCAGTAAATCTATCCATTAAACACAATTACTCAAGCTTACAATTGGTTAACGCCTCGAAAAACCTTAATTATCGGACGGCAACTCCATCAAAATTCGCCAATCCTTCGGGAAGTAATTATTGATGCGGTTGCCGATACCTTTTAGCCAGCCGAGATGATAACCTTCGTAGCTTGCCAATGCCCAGCCATGCGGTATATTTTCAACATCCAGGCTTTCTTTTTTTAGAAAATGTAACGCCTGTTCTTTCGGCAGCGCCAGCGCTGGAATGCCCTTCCTGATGGCGACGCTTAGCGCCAGAGCGTGTGACGGCACAAAGTCCTTGCCTTTGACTGTGCCCAACTCCAGCCCGAGTTGAATGCGGCGCAAGGGGGATGCAATGGTTTTACAATCAGAAGTTTGCAATGCAGGAATGGCAAAAATTCTGCCTTTTTCGTTTTGAAAAAAATCGAATTGTGCCGGTTCCTCCAGCCAATTTTCCAAAATAGCCGATTCTTTTCCGGGCAGCGGTTTCCATTTCGCGAAAGCGTTCCCTTTCAGATGCCGGGCAATAGTGGCGGTCGTTTTGCGAAAGCAGGCAATGTAGAAGCCCTCCCCGCGCACGCGATGCGGGTAGAATTGGTAGCCGTATTCGCGGGCAACAATACCCCAGTTCTCCGGAATGTGGAGCCGAATCGGTTCCAGCGCCAGTTCCCGGGTCAGCCAGGCAGCATTTTGCTCGTTTTCAAGATCGTTGTACGTACAGGTGCAATAGAGGAGCGTGCCGCCGGGCGCAAGGCTCTGGTAGGCATCTGCCAGAATGCGTTTTTGGCGGGCGGCGCAGCGCGCTACGCTTTCGAGCGACCATTCGCGGACCGCTCGCGGGTCCTTCCGGAAAAGCCCCTCCCCGGAGCAGGGAGCATCCACGAGGATGAGATCGAAGAAGCCGGGCAGACTGGCAAAATCCCGGCTGTCGTGGCTGGCAACGTGGGTATTACTCGCGCCCCATTTAGTGAGGTTTTCCCGCAAAACCTGGTAGCGCGGTTTGATAATTTCATTGCAAAGCAGCAAACTATCGGGGTGCAAAACCGACGCCAGCAACGTACTCTTGCCGCCCGGCGCTGCGCATAAATCCAGTGCCCGAACGGGGCGTGTCGTATCCGAAACCTGCCGCACGGCTTCGGCCACAAACATCGAGGAGGCTTCCTGCACATAGTAAGCCCCGGCGTGCAGCAACGGATCGAGCGTGAAAACGGGGCGCTCCGGCAGATAGACGCCCGCGTCGTGCCATGGCACCGGGTCTGCCGTTTTCGGAAAGTTGGGACTTTTCCGACGATTCCATCGAATGCTGGTTGGGGGCGAGGCTGCCAGCGCCGCCAGAAATGCCGCCCATTCCGCGCCAAGCTGCGCTTGCATCTGGGCGACGAAAGCTGCGGGTAACCAATCAGAATGAACCATAACTTCGCAAAAGCGCTTTTTGCAAAAGTACATTTTGTGGTTGAAATATTCTCAAAAACACTTCTGTTGAGATAAAGTAAAGCAAAATTACTGGCGGAAAGCTACTGCAACCTCCTTATCATCCACCGGGAAAGCTTGTTTGCGAAAGCTAATACCAATTTCAATTGATAACGACGTATTAAAGAGTGTTTTAAGTTTTGATTTACAAATACTTATGATTTCCGACTTCCGACTTCTCACTTCCGAATTGGTATAATACGGCCTCCACGCTTATGGTAAATGATCTTCGATGAAGTTTAGAAGTTGAAAAGCCACTAAAGTTCGTGCGGATTAATGAGACGAAGATTGGCGAGTTGTTTGAAGTCGTTCGTATTGCGCGCAAGAAGGCTTAAATCATAGGTTAATGCTGTGGCTGCGATAATGGAGTCACCAAGTTTAATCTTATATGCCTTACGGAGTTCAATAGCTCTGTCCACCACTTCAGAAAGTAACTCGAATATAATAGCGTCTTGAAAAAAATTTTGCAGCAACTGGTAATCTTGTGGCGGAGCATTAAACCCCAACACTTCTATTTTGCTGATAATGCAAACATTAGGAATGTCATCCACTACATCATTTAGTAAGGACATGCCTGGTGGCGGTAATTTATTACTCAAATAGTCAATTACCACATTGCTGTCTATCAGATATTGTGTTCCCATTCTTCCCGACTTTCGACGATGTATTGCTGAAGTTGCTCGGCTGTATCCGACGATAATTTACCGGCATATTTTTCGGAGAGTTTCTGCTCGGGATTTACATTTTTCTTGAGTACCCGAATGAGATGCAATTCTTCGAGGCTTTGTAAAAGTTGTAATGCCTTGTGATGGGTAATCTGGATAATGAGTATTTCCATTTTTGTTTGATTTTTTAAACTTTCAAAGTTACGAAAAAGGCAGCTAATGTTCAAGTGGAAATTTACTCATCCCAACAGCTTGGGTGATTACCCGTAGTATTTGATGCAAGATTCCTCAATACGGATCCACATCCACATTCGCCCGGATGGTCGTGTAGCCCTCGGTGGTGTTGAGCGCGGAGATGGCGTCGAGGAGGGTGTCCTTAGCGAAGCGGATTTTCTGGCTGTCGCGGGGCAGCTTTATGAGGAAATCGAGCAGGAAGTAGCCGCGCACGCGCCCCACGTAGGGCACCGCCGGACCAATCACCCACTCGCCGAGTTTGCTTTTGAGGGCTTTTTCGAGAATTTTGCCACCTTGATTCAGAATGTCGGGCTTTTTGTGCTTGAGCGTGATGCGAATGAGGCGCGCAAAGGGCGGATATTGAAACTGATTGCGCTCTTGCAATTCCCGTTGGAAAAAAGTTTGTAAATCATTGTGAGTCACTTCCCCCAGCACCGGATGCGCCGTATTCATCGCTTGAATGATGACCTTGCCGCGCTTGTGTTTGCGCCCAGCGCGGCCACTCACCTGCAGCATCAATTGGAAAGCGCGCTCCGTCGCCCGAAAATCCGGAAACTGCAGCAACTGATCGGCACTCAACACCCCGACGATGGCGACATTGTCGAAATCCAAACCTTTAGTGACCATTTGTGTACCGACCAGAATATCAATCCGCCGTTCTTCAAAGTCATTGATGATCTGCGCGTGGGCATTTTTGGTGCGAACGGTATCCAGGTCCATCCGCTTGATCGTTGCTTCCGGCAGATAAATCTTGAGTTCATCCTCAATCTTTTCCGTGCCAAAGCCCATCAGCGTCAATTCCTTCGCGCCGCAAGCCGGACAAACCGTCGGCAGCTTGGTCTGATAGCCGCAATAATGGCATTTTAAGGCATTGAAATGCTTGTGATAGGTCAAACTTACGTCACAATTAATGCACTCGGCGTGCCAGCCGCAGGTCGTGCAGCGATAGGTAGGCGCAAAGCCCCGCCGATTCTGGAAAAGGATCGCTTGCTCGCCGCGTTCGAGCGCAGCTTTGAGTTCGTCAATTAAAGTTGTCGTAAAATGCGACTGCAATTTGCGTTCTTTCAATTCTCGCTTGACATCAGCGATGATAATTTCGGGGAGTTCCAAGCCGCCGAAACGCTCCGGCATTTCTATCAAACCATATTTGCCAGCTTTGGCATTGTAATACGATTCGATGGAAGGCGTTGCTGTGCCGAGGATGACTTTCGCGCCGAAGGTTTGGGCCATGTAGATCGCCGCGTCGCGCCCGTTGTACCGGGGGTTGGGGTTGTTTTGTTTGTAAGATGGATCGTGTTCTTCATCAACGATGACGAGCTTCAGATTTTTGAACGGCATGAACAACGCCGAGCGCGCGCCTAGTATGATGGGTTTGCCGTTGAGAATTTCTTGCCAAATTTCTACCCGTTCATTATTATTCAAACGAGAATGATAAACGGCAATATCGTCACCAAAAATCTTTTGTACACGGCTGATAATCTGAGTAGTCAGCGCAATTTCCGGCAGTAAATACAACACTTGTTCTCCTCGATCAATGGCTTCCTGCATCATTTCGACATAGACCCGCGTCTTGCCGCTACCGGTCACACCGTGCAGCAAGGCTACGTTTTTTTCCGCCAACTGCGCACGCAATTGCACGATCGCTTCCTCCTGCTGTATTGACAAGGTATCCGAATCAATCGTTTCCTCCTCGTAAGCACCGAGGCGGCTGACCTCGCGGTCGTACAATTCAAAAACGTCCTTTTTCGCCATCGCATTCAAAACAGAAGCATCGACATTCGGGACAATGTTGTAAATGTCCTGTTTGCGAATGAATTCCTGTGATTTGGAAATTTGCAAATACGCCATCAGCGCTGCGGTCTGTCGCTCGGAGCGGGAGAGTTTGTCAAACGCATCGCTCATTAGTTCTGGATTTGAAGCATAGGGTTCGCGCAATTGCACACAACTGATGGTTTTCGGGATATATTTTGTTTTTAAATCTTCCTGGAGGTAAATAATTTTCTTTTCGAGCAGGCTTTTCACGAACGGATAGACCGTTTTTTGTTCTAAAATCCCTCGTAAATCTTCGATGCTGAGTTCATTTTGAGCGATCAACGCTTGCACTACAATGTGCTCTTTCTCAGATAATTCCGTGACATCACCATCGAAAACCGGACTCAAAGAAATCAAGGTTTCGCTGGCTAGCTTGAAGTTGGAAGGCAGCGCCGCATTCATCACTTCGCCGAGGGTGCAGCAGTAATAATTCGCAATCCACTGCCAGAGCTTGAGTTGCAAGGGATGAATGAGCGGTTGCTCGTCCACCACCGAAATGATCGGCTTCGGCTGATGCCCCGTAGGCGGATTGCCGTGTACGTCGATCACCAGCGCCGTGTATTGGCGGCTTTTGCCGAGTTGCACTTCCACCCGCACGCCAAAGCGCACTTTGTCCACCCACTCTTCCGGTACATAGTACGTATAGGATTTGGGCACCGCCATCGGTAGGATGACCGTGACGAAAGTGTTGGTGGTGGGGACGAAATGTAATTGCTCCTCGCTCAAGGCTTTGCTGGTTGAATGGTGGATGGGTTGAAAGGTTGAATTGAACCTATCTGCCATTTAAAATTTGCAACAAAATACGGGAGTTTTTCGGATTTTTACAACAAAAAGTTGTGGATTCCATAACCAATGCGCTGCCAGATGTTAATTTCACCCCCGCAACTTTTCAACGCATCAACGAAAAAAACTATCTTTCCCCGGAAATTGAACACAAAAATATGCACAACCCTTCTGATTTCCAACTCAACGACCGGCGCACCATTCGCGGCTGGGCTTTCTTCGACTGGGCAAATTCTGCCTTCGCGCTGGTTATCACCGCAGCTATTTTTCCGGTTTACTTCGTGGCAGTCACAGCAGATCGGGTACAGGTTTTTGGCATCGAAATGAACAACAGTTCGCTGTATGCTTTTGCCATTTCGGCGGCGTACCTGCTGGTGGCGGCGGCTTCGCCGTTGTTGTCGGGCATCGCCGATTACAGCGGTCGGAAAATGTTGTTCCTGAAAACGTTTACAACGGTTGGCGCGCTGGCGTGCATGGCGCTTTTCTTTTTCACCGGCACGGAACGGCTGGCGCTTGGCACCGTCGCGTTCATCGTGGCTTTAATGGGCTTTGCCGGCGGACTGGTTTTTTACAACTCTTATTTGCCGGAGATTGTTACCGAAGATCGCTACGACCGCGTGAGCGCGCAGGGCTTCGCGTTTGGCTTTATCGGCAGCGTTATTTTGATGGTTATCAACCTGTTAGTCATCCAAAACTACGAAGCGCTCGGCTTGCCCGATCAAGGTTTTGCAACGCGGATTGCTTTTGTCACAGTTGGGGTTTGGTGGTTGGGCTTTGCGCAAATTTCCTTTCAGCGATTGCCCAAAGATCGCAAACAAACCATGCCGCCGGACGTGATGAAAAAAGGCTTTCAGGAACTCAAAAAAGTGTGGATCGCGCTCAAAGAGCAACGCAGCATCAGCTTGTTTTTGATCGCTTTCTTTTGCGCCAGCGCCGGTGTGCAGACGGCGCTTTACCTGGCGGCTACTTTTGCGGAAAAGGAACTGGCATTTGAATCGAGTGAGCTGATTATCATTATTTTGCTGCTGCAAATTGTAGCGATTGGCGGGGCCTATTTGTTTGCTAAAATCTCTGATTGGCGCGGGAATAAATTTACACTCACCATCATTTTCGTGGTCTGGATGCTGACGTGCATTTTTACTTCCTATGTTGACGCCAAGCCTTTGTTTTACATTGCGGCGGTTGCCGTCGGCATTCTGATGGGCGGCACGCAATCGCTGGCGCGTTCGACCTACTCCAAACTCCTTCCGGAAAATACAAAAGATACAACCTCCTACTTCAGCTTCTACGATGTGCTGGAGAAAGTAGCAACCGTGCTGGGCACGTTCAGCTTTGGCTTTATCGAATACCTCACGGGAAGCATGCGCGCGAGCGTACTGGCGCTGAGCGGCTTTTTTCTGCTGGCGCTCATTATTTTGCAAACCGTGAAAATGCGGGTTCGCTACGAAGCGGGCGGCACGATCATTGATTGAGGGGAAGTGGGAA
>CAZFBU010000107.1:11663-15400 GCA_964517175.1 uncultured Saprospiraceae bacterium | reverse complement strand
CTGTCAAATAGAAAAATAAAATTGTCCACCTGCTTATTTACTTTCAATCTAAAAACCCTTGTAATCATGCAAGCAAAAAACAACTTTCTGCTACTGCTTTTCATCGTTATTGCTGCGGTTCAACTGATTGGTCAGACCGCCAACCTAACCGTCAGCGATCCGCGCATCGGCTGGCGGGTGGATCAGGGCACGATCGAAGAGGCAACTTTTGAAATGCGGCCACAAGGCATTTACACCGCCGTCGATATGTACCTGACCTTCTCCGCAAAAGGGCTGAATTATTCAAACTCTGACACGCTGGAGGTCGTCCTTGATTTCCAGCTACCGGGCGGTGCTATCGTGATTGATTCCTGGCTCTGGATTGATGATATCATCGTTAAAGCGGACATCCTCGACCGCTGGACGGCTTCCGGCATTTACGAAGAAATCGTCGGCAGGCGTCAGGATCCGTCTATCTTATTTAAGAACGGAGACGGCAATTTTCAACTGCGCATTTTCCCGATGGCAGGTGATCGTTCCAGAAAAGTGAAAATCAGTTATCTGGCACCAACTGACTGGACCAAAGAACAGGTCATTACCGAGTTGCCGTATCATATTCTGCAGGCGTCGCGTTTCAATGTGGAGGCAGCCAGGCTCCGGGTCTTCAACGATGGCGATTGGGGCGAACCAGCTTTGAGTAATGGCGTTGCCACTTTCGAATGGAAAGAAAATCGCTATTGGGAAGCGCCGGTTACCAGCGAGCTCATCGGGCAGCGGGCATCGGTTGTTTTTGCAACACCCCTGAAAAACGGCGTCTTTGTCAGTCATCATGCCGAGGGTAGCGGGGGCTTTTATCAACTGGCGCTGCTGCCGGAAGCTATTTTTGGAGTGGAGGAAGTTGCGCCAAGAAGATTGCTTGTTTTGCTGGAACACATTCCGGAAAATGCCTCTGTTACGCGGGAGGAACTATTGCATCAGGTGGAGCAACTACTGCGACAGGAGCTTTCGCCCAATGATTATTTCAATATCATTATTTCAAAACTGGATGTTGCGCCGTTGGCACCGGACTGGATAACGGGAACGCCTGAGGCGATCAGCGATGCATTTGACGCCCTGCGGTCCAATAGCATTGCCAGTTACAGCAATCTACCCGCCATGCTTGGCGCAGGCATTAGTTTTATCAAAAATAGCGGCAACGCCGGTGAGATATTGCTGGTCGCCAATTCCTCGGAGGTAGGCTCAGTTGCTGTTGGTAATCAGCTCATTCAGGATATTCGCAACAGCATGGGCGATCAGATGATTCCGGTTCATGTCTGTGATTATCAGGAGCAAAATTTTCGTTTTTACGCCAGCAATAATCGCTCTTTTCGGGGCAATGAATACTTTTATTCCAATATCACCCGCATCACTGCCGGTACGTATATCAACCGGATATCTTGCTGTGGTTCTTTCGCGGAGAGCGTCGCTCGTGCCGTCCGTGCAGCCACAGCGCTCCGTGGTACGTTCGATTTATACACGCGCCTGGAAAATGGTTTGTGCTACAATCGCTACGATGTCCGGCCGGTTGGCGACCTGGTGGCTTTTAATCGTCCTGTTTTTCAGATTGGCAAATACGAAGGTACTTTCCCGTTTATTATCGAAGCGGTTGGTAGTCTTGAGGGCAATTTATTATCTGCCAATATCGTGTTGAGTGGTGGCGAAGTGACCCCGGGCGATACGCTGACCAGGCAGGCCTGGGCGGGCAATCACATCCAGGCGCTTGAGCGCAGCGCCTCATCCAACGATGTGATCAGCCGGATTATCAACGAAAGCATCAGCGAACGGGTCTTGTCACTATATACTGCCTTTATCGCGCTGGAGCCGAGCCTGGGCGGCGTGCCCTGCCTGGATTGTATCGGGGATGACGAAACTGTCATCGTTTCTGCTGATGATATAACGCTGGCGGATATGGTGCGCATCACCTCCGCGCCCAACCCATTCCGGGAGCGCACGACTATTTTCCTGGAATTTTCCGAAACGACATCGCTGGAAGATTGGCGTTTTGCGGTTTATAATCTGAATGGGCAGGAAATTCAGGTTTTTCGGGATGTGCCCAACCAAATCACCGGACGACTCGAACTGAACTGGGAAGCCGGAGCGGACGTTGCGCCGGGCATCTATCTTTTTGTTATCCAGTCACCTCACGGTCGATACAACCTGAAACTGGTGAAATTTTAACCAGAAAAACGGCAGGGCGTCTCCGTATTGGCGGGTGCTCTGCCATTTTGTTGTTCGCAGTTCGCAGAGCAAGTAATTAATGATCAGGATGTTAATGAATTTTAAACATGCTCTAAAATGATCTTGTCCAGTCTTTCTTGATAGCGTTCAGCGAATGCATTTTTTACTGCTGCAATCAGCAATCTTAATGTATCCTTTCCAGGCATAAAACAGCATTATACTCAAGGATAAGAACGGATTATTTTTCAGCTAGGAGGATTGCATCATCGCCGCTACCGTTCGCTTTGCGCCTTCTTCGTAGCTCGTCGGCTGAAAGTCAAAACGCTTTTCAAATTTTGTGCTATCAAAAAAATAATCGCGGTCGAATTGGTAGAGCATTTCCGGAAACTCCCGCATGACCGGGCTGAAAATGCCGAGCATTTGCAACATAAATTTCGGAATTGCCGAGTATTTGGGATTGTCAATGCCCATTTCCTGCGCAAATAAATCCACCCATTCCGCCTGCGTGCGCGCATCCGGGTGCGTTGGCAAGTGCCAGACCTGATTGTAGGCATCCGGCGTATTGCCAAGTATGGCGGTTGCTTTGCCGGCATCGGGCGTGTAGGTGAAGGAGTGCTTTTTATCGGGGGCACCGAGAATATTCGCGCGTTTGCCCTGGTGCAGCGGTTTGGCGACGGTCTCCATCAGCCAACTGGTTTCGTTTTTCGGACCGTAAAAGTCAGCAGCGCGAGCAATGAGTGCCTCTATGCGCCTCGACTCGACAGCCTCAAAGATCATTTCCACCAATTGCTTGCGGACTGCGCCTTTTTTACTCGGCGGATTCATGGGCGAATCTTCGGTCATGTGCGGAATGGCCGCTTTATCATACATATATACATTATCAAAAAAGACCAGCTTGGTGTTGTATTTTTCACAAGCATCAAGGACGCTTTTGACGAAAGGTGGCCAGGTACTACGCCACACCTTGATTTTGTATTCAAAACCGATGGTGACATATACAATGTCCGAACCGGCAACTGCCGCATCAATATTGCTGAAATCTTTCAGATTCGCCGGATACAACTCGTCATCTGGATTTACGGGTTTAGGATTTCGGCTTACCAATCGGATGTGATCGGTGTAGTTTTTTAGTTCTTTCGCTAACGGAATGCCGATTGCGCCGCCGGCGCCGATGATTGTTTGCATCTTTATTTTGTTTGTATTTATTCAATTGCAAAGTAGGAAATGTATTGCATTTATTAAAATAAGGCAGACGGATCGTCGTAAAAGTTCGACCAGCTTTCGCTGAATCTTTTTTCGAGGGAATAAACTCTACGCACATTTTCACTGTTCAAACTTCATAAAACGAATTTCTTATCTGACTTTGGGAAAAGCGTAATTATCCTTTTATTTGCAAATATTTTTTGAATCTAATGTTCACCTAAAAATAACAAACAAATGGCTGAAGTCATTCGCATGCCCCGGATGAGCGATACGATGGAAGAAGGAAATATCGTGGAGTGGTTGAAACAAGAGGGCGACCCGGTCGAAATCGGCGATAC
>CAZFBU010000107.1:0-11563 GCA_964517175.1 uncultured Saprospiraceae bacterium | reverse complement strand
CTTCCGATGATGAAGCACAGGAAACCTCTTCTGCTCAGGCTGGTTCGGATGACTCCTCTGCATCAGACTCCGGCGATGACAAGCGCGTCAAAGCTTCGCCGCTGGCCAAGAGCATGGCGAAAGAAGCGGGTATTGATCTGTCAAATGTCTCCGGCTCGGGCGATCACGGTCGCATTGTGAAAAAAGATATTGAAGAGGCAATCGAGGCGCAAAAATCTGCTCCGGCTCCGGCACCTGCACCAGCGCCCGCAGAGGAAGGCAAGAAAGCCGAACCGAAAGAAGAAAAACCGGCGGTTACGCCATTTGCCTACGCGCCGGGCAGCGGCGACAATTACGAAGAGAAGCCCGTCAGCCAGATGCGGAAGACCATTGCGCGTCGCCTGAGCGAGAGCAAGTTCTCTGCGCCGCACTTCTACCTGACCATCGAGATCAATATGGACAAGGCCGTGCAGATGCGCAAGCAGGTGAACGAGGTAGCCCCAACGAAAATTTCCTTTAACGATTTTGTGATCAAAGCAGCGGCAGTGGCTTTACGCCAGCATCCGCAAGTGAATGCTTCCTGGCTGGGCGATAAAATTCGCTTCAACAAAGATGTAAATATTGGCGTGGCGGTTGCAGTTGATGAAGGGCTGCTCGTACCGGTGATCCGATTTGCGGATATCAAGACGCTCTCGCAAATCAATTCGGAAGTGAAGCATTACGCTGGCAAAGCCCGCGACCGCAAGCTTCAACCAGAAGAAATGCAGGGCAATACCTTCACGATTTCTAACCTGGGAATGTTTGGTATCGAAGAGTTTACCGCGATTATCAATCCGCCGGACAGCTGCATTTTGGCGGTGGGCGGCATCATCGAAAAGGCGGTCGTGCGCGACGGTGAGATCGTCATTGCAAATATGATGAAAGTGACGCTTTCGTGCGATCACCGCGTGGTGGATGGCGCAACCGGTGCACAATTTTTGCAAACCTTCAAAACCATTCTCGAAGATCCGATTCGATTGATGGTTTAAGTACGAATGATATGAATTCAACGAAATAAGCTCAGAAGCGTTTCATTCTTGTTTCTGGGCTTATTTTTTCGGATACACTGTCGTCACAATCTTTAAAAATGAAAAAGACCCTGGTTCTCGGCGCTTCGCCCAATCCGACGCGCTATTCTCACGCTGCGGTACGTCAGCTCAGCCAATACGGGCATGAGGTGGTAGCAGTGGGTCGGCGCGAAGGGAAGATTAATAGCATTACCATTCAGAAGGGAGAACCGGCGTTGGAAAGCATTCACACCGTTACGCTATATTTGAGCGCAGACAATCAAAAGCAATATTACGATTACATTTTAGGTTTGAATCCGAAACGAATCATCTTTAATCCCGGCGCAGAAAACCCGGAGCTGTCTCGATTGGCAAGGGAGCGAGGCATTGAGACCTTGCCCGCATGTACGCTGGTAATGCTGTCGGTGGGGAATTATTGAAAGGATCGTTATTTGTTATTCGGGTGATTTACGTTTAAATGCTTTCCTATCCCAATTAACAATTAACCAATAACCAATAACAAAATCTCACGCACGTTCCACTTCCGGCATTTTACACGCTTCGTCGGCTTTTTTGCCGCACACCGTGCACTCGCCGATTTTATCTTTCAGCATGGGGTTGTTGTGGGCACAGGTGCCGCGAAATTCATTACCGGTAACGATATGGCGGATGTTAATCATAACAAAAGCCAGTGCGAAAAAGCCAAAAATAATGCCGAGTGTATATAGGAAATCCATGTTTCTGAATTTAATTCGTTTTTGAATTGAACGTTGAGTTGCCAAATAAGGTTTATTTTTACAACTCATTGTCGTGTTAAGACGGCGCAAAAGTAATATAAAAATGCATACCCAACCCGAAAAATTAGAAGCTTTTGGCAGATTGCTGACCATCATGGACGAGCTGCGCGAGCAGTGCCCCTGGGACCGGAAGCAGACCCTGCAAAGCCTGCGCAACCTTACCATCGAAGAAACCTACGAACTGGCAGATGCCATCCTGACCGAAAACCTCGACGAGATCAAAGAAGAAATCGGTGATCTGATGCTGCACATGGTTTTCTACGCCAGGATTGCCAGTGAACAAGGCGCGTTCGATATTGCCGATGCGATCCACGCCGTTTGCGATAAGCTGGTAAAGCGTCACCCGCACATCTACGGCGACGTAAAGGTTGAAAATGAGGAAGATGTGAAGCGAAATTGGGAGCGACTGAAGCTGAAGGAAGGTAAAAAGTCGGTGTTGCAGGGCGTGCCGAATTCCTTGCCGGCGCTGGTGAAAGCCTACCGCATGCAGGAAAAAACGAAGCAGGTTGGTTTCGAGTGGGAGAACAGCGAGCAGGTTTGGGAGAAAGTGGAGGAAGAAATTGCCGAGCTGCGGGAAGTCATCGCCGAGGGCACTTCGCCGGAGCGTATCGAGGAGGAATTTGGGGACGTGCTATTCTCGTTGGTGAATTACGCACGTTTTCAGGGCATTGATCCGGAAACGGCGCTGGAGCGCGTGAATCAAAAATTCAAAAAGCGATTCGAGTACATCGAAGCCAATGCACCCCGGGATTTGCAGGAGATGACTTTGTCGGAAATGGACGCTTTGTGGAATGAAGCCAAAAAAAATTGAGTATTTGCCGTAGAGCTTTTACCTTTGCGCGATTAGGCGGAGAAATTGCATTTTTTCGTTGTAAATTTCCTGAAAAACCGGCAACTTCGTTGAGTTGTTATTCAAACATAAGATTTAGCTAAAGAGATGAGAAAGATAGAATTAGAAATAGTTGCTTTGTCGCATAGCGTTACGCAATCTCATAATTACGCGGTGGTGTTGGGCGAAATCGAAGGTACGCGTCGTCTGCCCATCGTAATTGGAAGCTTTGAGGCGCAGGCAATTGCGGTGGCCATGGAGCGCATGTCGCCCAATCGGCCACTAACGCACGATCTTTTCAAAAGTACCCTCGATACATTCAGCATCGAATTAAAGGAAATTGTCATCAATAACTTGCTGGACGGCGTTTTTTACGCGCGTCTGATTTGTCTGAAAGACGGCGATCTGTACGAAATCGATTCCCGCACTTCGGATGCGCTGGCGATGGCGGTGCGCTATGAGTGCCCGATTTATACCTACGAGTTCATTTTGGATGCTGCCGGCGTGGCGCTGGAAGAAGCCGAAGAAGAAGAGCAGGTGCCGGTGAGCGAACGCCGGGGAGGCAGCGCAGTTACTTCAAAAGGGCTGTCTTCTTATTCCGTTGATGCGCTTCATAAAATGCTCGAAGAAGTGCTCAACGAAGAGAACTACGAGCGGGCTGCCGAAATCCGCGACGAACTCAACCGGCGACAGCAAGAGAGTTGATGGTTCTTTGATGATAGAAAAAACAGCTAACACCATTCCTATTAATATTCGATCATAATTCCGATGCTGGGAATCGTTGTGCCGGTAGCGTCGTTGATGGTTTTCAGGCGATAGCGTTGCTGCTCCGTCGGCGCATCCGGATTCACGATGACCCCGCCGCCAATGGGTCTGCCGGTATCATCCAGCGGTCGGTCAAGCACCAATTGGTCGTTGCCCACAGCATAGCCGAGTACATTTTCAATATCCAGAAACACATTCAGGCTCCATTTGTCGAAGAACCATTTTTTGTCAACGCGAACGTCCAGAAAATTGATCGGCTCGGTGCGTCCGGTATTGAGTTGATTAAAGTTGCGAATGCCGCTGCCGTTTACATCCCAGTTTAGTACCAGTGCAGAGGCATCGGCGGCAAACGGCGTCGTTGGCAGCCCGCTCTGGAAGCGCCAGTTGATGCCTGCTTCCCAATTTTTATTGAATTTTTTACCGACGGTCAGATTCACAATATGCCGCGAATCCCAGGCGGAAGGAATAAATTCCCCGTTTTTATCCGCAAACTCGCTCCAGCCCAACGTATATGCCAGTATGCCGTACACACCTTTGTACAGGCGCTGCTGGAAGAGAAATTCCACGCCGTAGCTGCGCCCTTCGGAGGCAGGTACCGCAGGTTCATTGCCCACGACGCCAAAATCGCCGCCGAGATTCGCCAGACTCACGCTATCGCGCAGCAAGAAAGGGTAGTCATTCCATTTTTTGTAATAACCTTCGAGGGTTATTTTAGAATTGGCTGCTGTGTTGAATTCCAAACCGCCCACCAGATGCGTATTGCGAATGAAGCGAATTCCGTTTTCCTGATTGACAAAAGCGCCGTCTTCCTGATACCCAAGAATGGTGTACGGTGGCAACTGGTAGTAAATGCCGGTGTTGAAGTTGAACGCGAAGTGATCAGAAAATGCATATGCCAGCGAAAAGCGCGGCGACAATTGCTCCAGTGGGTTCGACATTTCATCGGAATAATCATTCGCATCCGCGCGCAGCCCCAGCGATAGTACCAGCCGTTCGTCCAGCCACTTGCGGCTCGCCTGCCCGAAAAAGTAGTACTTGTTCATGTTGAATTCCGAAGAAAAGTCGATCGTTTGCGGACCGGCGGAAGTGAAAATGCGATTGAAGGTGCGGCTGTTGAATTTCACAAATTCGTAACCGACGCCGTAGTTAAACTTATAATCGCCCTTTCGCAGCGTATTTTCGATGCGCAGCTTGTTTTCAATTTCCTGCGACCGGTAGCGTAGCACCAGGTTATCTTCGCTGCTGTCGTCATTTTGGAAATATTTCTCTGCTTCGTTGTTCAGCATATTGCGGCTCAGCACGAAGGTCCAGTAGCCGTTTTCGCCGTAGCGCTTATATACCAGACCATTCGTATAATTCCATTGCGGTGCTACCGGAAGTTGGTCGAGAATAAACTGCTGGGCTTCGGTGTCGTTGGCGTCGAGGTTGAGCTGAAATTGATCAATGGCGCCTAGCCCAATGAACGTCAGCTCATTCTTATTGTCAATTTTGTATTTGACCTTCGCCTGGAAGTCGTTGTAAGTCGGTAAAAACGGCAACTCAAATGCCTGAAAAAGCAATTGCAAATAAGACCGCCGTGCCGACAGGAGATACGTGGTTTTTTCGCCGATGGGACCTTCGAGCGTCAAGCCAATGTCCGTAGCGCTCACCATAAACGTACCGCCGAATCGATCATCGCGCCCGTCACGCTGTTTGAAATCGAGTACAGAACTCAGGGCATTGCCGCGATTTGCCGGAAAGGCGCTGCTGTAAAAATCTACTTCCCGGATAAATTGAACGTTCAGAATGCCAACCGGACCACCCGAAGCGCCCTGCGTCGCAAAGTGATTGATGACGGGTACTTCTACGTCATCCAGGAAAAAGCGGTTTTCATTGGGTGCGCCGCCCCTGATAATCAGGTCATTGCGAAAAGCAGGCGTGATCGTCACGCCGGGCAGCACCTGCACAACCTTGGAAATGTCGCGATTGCCGCCGGGGTTTCGCTGGATTTCCGCCACGCCGATGGTACGCAGCGAAACCGGGCTTTCTTCGGTTTTCCGGAAGGGCGAAGAACGTACCACCACTTCTTCAAGCTGCTGGATATTTTCCTCCATTTCGATGTTTATCACGGCGGGTTTGGCGTTGGTCACCTGAATTTCGTAGATCGTCACGTCGTTGAAACCCAGAAAACTGGCTCGTAGGTCGTACAAATCAGGGGTTAGTCCAGTGATTTCATAGAAGCCATCTTCGTCGGAGGTTGTACCCCGATCGGTACCTGCTACCAGGATATTGGCGAACGGAATCGGTTCGTTGTTGATTTTATTGGTCACCCGCCCTTTGATGGTGCCGCTTTGCGCGAATGCGGATAGCGTCAGTAATCCAAGCAGGAAGGTAGATAGCAGTGGGTAAAATGACTTCATAATTCTCTGGGCTTAAATTTTGTTCAATTTTGAAGTATTAATCATTTAAAAATTACGATTTCAGAACAAAGTCATTTCCGAAAGGTTTGTGGATTGCGGTTTAAATTTGTTAAAAATCTTTGCTTTGAAAAAATAGTTGGTGAAACAGGATGACCGTTATGAATGCTGCCAGCCAATACGACAGCATTTGAATTATTTCTGTTTGAAAATCAATCTCGACGATCATACCTGTAAAGTTGATGGCAAAATGAAACAAAATGGCGGCGAGCGTGCTTCGTCCGGCAGCGTAGAAAAGGGTGGTGTACAGAATGGATTTGGGAATAAAGCTGCCAAAGTAAACGGTAAACTCAGTCGCACCAAACCCCATCTCTGCCAGCGGGTAACCATTGATAAAAAACAGTGGTATGTGCCAAATTGCTCACGCTGCTGCCAGCGCCACGCTTGCCCAAAGTGCACCCACGCGCCCGGTGAGCGCATCCAGCGCATAGCCGCGCCAGCCGAGTTCTTCGGGTACAGGGCCGAGTATCAATACAAATAAAGCAAAGGGAATCAGGCTGAGCGGTTGCTGTTGGTAATCTTCCATGAGTTGCAGTTGTGCCCAGTTGCCACCAAAAGCGATGGAAATAGCGACCGAAGCAATGACCAGTGCCGGAATAAAAAGCAATAGGAAAAGGTAGTGCTGCCAGCCTATTCGCGACCAATCGAATACCCGTATCCAGTAGTCTTTTTGCTGCGTTCGATTATGAAAACGGTACAAAAGAATAAGCGCTGCCAGGGTAGGACCAAGCCCTCCGACCGCCACACCGACCTGCCCGGGGAGGGTTTGTGCCGACCAGCCTGCCACTGCCGTTAGCCACCAGGCACTCCAACTAATGAGTAATACCAGCAGGAAAAAAGGACCGGCGGTATATTGTTTTATATTCATAGCCTGTATCGGTTTGCCTTTTCGGCTCAATTTTCACCCCAGGAACGGTATCGCCAGAATTTGTAGGCTTCGCCAATCCATAAAACTAAAGATGCCGAGCCGATAAACACAATAAATTCAATGGCACTCACGGGATCGAAGTGGAATATCTGTTCGAAAAATGGAATATCCACGATGACAATCTGGATGATGAAAGATACCAGTACCGCCATGTTGATATATTTATTGGAAAAGAATCCGATTTCAAATACAGATCGTTTGAGCGCGCGCATGTTGTAGAGATTGAACAACTGCGTGAAAGCCATAATGATGAAAACGGCCGTGCGGGCTTTTTCGATGCCGGCAGGTAAATAATAATAAAAAGCACTCAGTGACAGAATGACCATGACCAGCGCATTGATAAAGATAAAAGGTAAGACATTCCAGTGCAGAATATGCGCTTTCTTGGTCAGTGGGCGCTCCCGCAGTACGTCTCCGTGCCCGCGCTCGGTAGCCAGTGCAATATCGCCGATGCCATCAGTAACGAGATTGAGCCAGAGTATCTGCGTAGCAGTGAGTGGTATCGGCAAACCCAGCGATAGCGAAGAGATCAGCGTCATGATTTCTGCAAAATTGGTTGTAACCAGAAAGAAACTGGTTTGTCGGGCATTGGTAAATACAATACGTCCTTCTTCAATGGCGCTGACGATGGTCGAAAAATTATCATCCGCCAGCACAACCTGAGCGGCGTCGCGGGCTACATCCGTACCCATGATGCCCATGGCTATCCCTACATCCGCTCTTTTCAAAGCCGGTGCATCATTGACACCGTCACCCGTCATGGCAATCAGTTCGCCCATTTCCTGCAGCTTTTCTGCAATGCGTAGCTTCATGTTTGGCGTAAGCCGCGCAAAAACATGGATATTTCGAATGGCAGTTTCAAATTCTTCCTCATCCAGTTGCAGCAGTTGCTGTTCGGTGAGCGCCAGCACTTTACCGCCGTCATCCGGGGTGATAATTCCCGTAGAGCGGGCAATGGCAATGGCGGTATTGATGTGATCGCCGGTAGCCATAATGACGCGCACACCAGCCTGATGACAACTCTCCACCGCTGCCCGTACGTCGGGGCGGGGCGGATCAATCATTGCCACCAGCCCCACTAAAACCAAGCCTTTAACACCCCCAGCCTGAATTTTGGCGTAGTCATCGCCGATTGGCTTGTAAGCCAGTGCCAGGACGCGCATGGCTTTCGATGAAAACAGTTCAATCTTATCACGTAATGCCTGCTCCGCCGGTTGGTCTTTGGGCTGTGTGCCATTGCGGGTCAGGATAGTGTCGGATAGTTCCAGCAATTGCTCTGGCGCCCCGACGACGAATAGTTCCCGACCTTCCGGTTCCTCATACAGAGAGGCGCGCAGCTTTATCTGCGAATTGAACGGGAGATCATCTACACGTCCCTTGCCTTTGGGCGGGCGTTGGATGCCTGCTTTGCGGGCCATGACCGCCAGCGCACCCTCGGTGGGGTCGCCGATGAGGTCATAACGATCTGTTTCCTGATTGTGTAATACCACTGCGTTGTTGGAAAAGGCAGCGATGCGCAGTAATTTTTGTAATACGGAATGGTTTTCGATATCGACGACGCTGCCTTCCCGCAGCAGGTTGCCGATGGGTTCCCAACCTTCACCCGAGACATCGATGTCGCTTTCCGTCGGTAGTGCAATTTTGCGCACGGTGAGGGTATTTTGCGTAAGCGTACCGGTCTTATCGGTGATAATAGTAGTGACAGCACCCAGCGTTTCGGTAGCAGTAAACTCGCGAATGATGGCATTGCGCCGGGCCATTCGATTGGCGCCGATTGCCAATACAATCGACAACACCGCCGGTAGCCCTTCCGGAATGGCCGATACCATTGCTGCGATGGAAACCAGCAGTAATTCGTCCAGTTCATAAATATTCAAAAAGTAGCCAACGGAAAATAGTAGCAGCGCACTGAAAATGGCGAGCGCGCCCATTTGGCGGGCCAGTGCATCCGTTTTTTGCCGAAAGTGCGAAGGCTCTTCCCGGATTTCGGTGAGCGTTTCCGCTATTTTGCCGACCTCGGTGTGCATGCCGGTAGCCGTGACGATGCAACGCGCCGAACCACCGGCTACGAACGTACCTTTCCAAACCATGTTTTTCTGCTCGGCCAGCGGCGTTTCGGCAGGCAGAACGTCGGTGTGCTTGCTTAGCGGGGCTGATTCGCCGGTGAGGGAAGCCTCAATGGTGCGCAAATCCTGACAGGTAAAAATGCGCGCATCCGCTGGTATGCTGTTCCCTTCTTCCAGCACGATTACATCGCCCGGTACGAGTTGGGCAGCGGGAACATTCCACTTTTTGCCCTCGCGCACGACAGTTGCCGTTTGCACGAGCATCTGCCGCAGGGAGTCCACCGCTCGCTCGGCGCGCCATTCCTGCACAAATCCGATGATCGCATTCACCAGCACGACTGCCAGAATGACGTACATGTCCACAATGTGATCCGTAGCATAAGAAATACCGGCAGCGATCAGCAAGATCAGCACCAGCATACTTTTAAACTGTCGCAGGAATAGTAAAAACGGAGATACATTTTTGCGTTCGGGCAATTCGTTTAAACCATAGCGCTCCAGGCGTGCTTTGGCTTCTGCTTCCGAAAGCCCGTACCGGTCGGTTTTGAGTTCCTCTAGCGTGTCTTCAATGCGGAAGTTGTAAAATGGTTTTAAGGGCATGATTTACTATTCATTGTTAGAAATTCAGGAAGAGCAATTTAAATATCCTGCCGATGATTCACTATGACTTTCGTCAAATGTTGAATAGGAAGAAGGTGAGAAATATCACGACAGTTTTGCATTTCGTGCTTTGCGATTCGGTGCGGGCTGTCTATTTTTACAGCAAACCTAAAGTATTATGCGTTGGATTGCTATTCTTATCATTTTTCAGATTGCGTTGAATGCGGGGCAGGCTCAGGAGGCGGAAAAGCCAAAAGAAACTTTCCACCTGAAGCTGGGCGCAGGAGCAGCGCTGCAAACCGTCCGTGATGACGCGATGTCGCCCTTGATTTACGATGGTGTGCAAGGTACTTTTCAGATCGGTGGCGAGTGGCGGGGCTATCGCAGTCTGCACCGGGTGGATGCCTTATTCTGGCTGGGCGAAGGCTCCGCGGAAAGTGGACGCACCATGCAGAACTACACTTTTGCGATCAACGGCGGCTACCTGCATCGCATTAGTCAGGATGAAGCTGCCTGGCAATGGCGCGTTGGTGGAATGCTGACGACCTGGGGGAGTTTTCGTGACCACCAGTCGCTCATTAATTCCAACTATTTTTACGATGTCTTTTTCTCCATCGGTCCGGCGGCATCGGTGGAGCGCAATTTCCGGCTGTTCAAACGCGATTGGCTAATCGATTGGCAGCTTACCGTGCCCGTACTCACTTACGGCGTGCGCCCGACTTATTCTGGTCTGGATGCGGTACCGCCAGATGATGATGGCTTCGCCGGCTGGGACGATGCAGAGATTGGCTCGTTGAATCTGCTGCAAAACGTGAAGTCGCGCATTGAACTGGCTTATCCGTTGAAAAACGGCAATCGGGTAGGATTGATGTATTACTGGGACTTCTTCCATGCTTCGATGGGACCGCACGAGGTGCTGCAATCTTTGCAATCTTTGTCTTTAAATTTGCATTTTAAATTTTGACAGGCTTAGAAAATGTATTTAAATTATTTACAATGTGAATTTTAAACATTATGAAAAATATCATTTTTGTATTATTGCTCGCTTTTTCTCTGGCGTCCTGTGAGGCGGTCATCTTCGAAGACGACCCCGCCAGCGATCCCGTTGCGAATTTTGAAGCACTCTGGCAGGAAATAGACAAGGGCTATTCCTTTTTTGAATTCAAAGACATCAACTGGGACAGCGTTTACAATGTCTATCGCCCGAAAGTGACACCTTCCACCCGAACACTGGAGCTGTACGATATTATGGCGGATATGCTCTTTACCCTCCGCGACGGGCACGTCAACCTGGAAACCGGTTTCAATCGCTCGCGTAACTGGCGCTGGTTTCTGGATTTCCCGACCAATTTTGACGAAGCACTGCTGCAGCGCAATTACTGGCAAGACCAGGAATGGTACACCGGACCGCTCATTCATACCGTAATTGACAGCACCATCGGCTACGTGCGCTACCGCAGCTTCGGATCGCGTTTTAGCGAAAGCCAATTGGATTTGGTACTGGCGCGCTTTGAGAATGCAAATGGCATCATCATCGATGTGCGCGATAATGGCGGCGGATTCAGTGATTTGCCCTTGCTGATGGCGTCCCGCTTTGCCGATGAGCGCCGCCTGGCGTATCAATTTGTTGTAAAAAATGGACCTGGGCACAATGATTTTACCGAGCCGGTAGAGGTATATGTAGAATCCGAAGGCGAGCGGCAGTTTACCAAACCCGTCATTATCCTTACCAATCGCTTGTGTTACAGCGCTACAAATTTCTTCGTCACCATTATGCGCAACTTCCCGCATGTTACCCTCATGGGCGACTGGACGGGTGGCGGCGGCGGTACGCCTGCCAGCGGCGAATTACCCAACGGCTGGATTGTGCGCTATTCTTCCACCCAGACTTTTACGCCCGATGGCTTTAACGTGGAAGACGGGGTGCCTCCGGATATCCCTGTGAGCCTGACCACCGCCGATCGCCTGCGTGGGGTGGATACCATTCTGGAACGAGCAATTGAAGCGTTGAAATGAAGTTATAGCGCAGTTCGCAGTTTGCGGTTTGCGGTGCGAAAAATGGCATGGGCGCGTCGTATCTGATCAAAAAAAATCAGA
>CAZFBU010000106.1:0-15448 GCA_964517175.1 uncultured Saprospiraceae bacterium | reverse complement strand
GCAACCATTCTATGAATTTCACAAGGACTTGGTCCTTCGTGTTCGTGATGGTCGTGACCGAATGGGTGAGCAATACACATCAACTGCCAAGGGAGAATTGTCATTCCCATTATAAAAAGCAGCAATATGGATTTGAGTTGTCTCACGATTTGCAAAGGTACGAATTTAAGGTGGGAAGGAAAAATTACTCACGGGTTGTTTTATTTTTAAAGGAGTTCATGAATCTCTTCGCTTATTTGGCTCTTTGGTTTTGCTGAAGGGTCACTTTGAGCGTAGGGGCAAAACCAATGTGCCAATTACTCACTGATTGTTTATTTTTAATGGTGTTCGTGAACTTACGTTTGCGCGTTGGCAGAAAAACAAAAAATGCGGGTCGGGCAAACCCGCCTGCCGCCTGCCTGCCGGCAAGGCAGGGACGGGCAGGAATTAAATCTCTGCGTGTCGGCTGGTGTGTTTGTCGGTATGTTTTTTCAGTTGTCAAATTCAACACTTTTTATTTTTATTATCCGTTTGATTTTTCATAGACGTTGGTTTTTTCATTGCTTACAACTTGAAGGTTTGCGAAACCTGAGGAATTTGGGACTCCGGCAGTCTGTCCCGGCATTTCCGATCCGTTTATATTTGCAAAAAACGCATATTTTCTTTCGTCAAATTGAATCTTTGACTTGCTTTGGCTATTTTTGCCACAAATGCCAAAACCGATGAATCGCCAAGTTATCTCTTTTTTGTTTTTATTCTTTTTATCTGCATTTGGTTACAGCCAGGAAATCCTGGATGTGATTACTTCCGAAACCTGCGATTGTGTGGCGGGCAAGGATGTTGCCGGCTATGATGCCGAGCAACTTAACCTGGAACTGGGCTTCTGTATGATTGAAAGCCTGAACCGGCACAAAGATGCAGACGGCGCGCTGGATGTGAATATCTACGACGCCGAAAGTATGCGCAAGCTGGGCGAGCAGATTGGGATGCGCATGGCGGTGACCTGCCCGGCGGTGATCGCGAAAATTGCCGCGATTTCCCGAAACGACAGCGCCGCCGCCAACGAAGTGGAGGGTACCATCGTGGGTATAGAGGGCAAGGAGTTTGGCTTCGTCATTGTGCAGGATGCAACCGGGCGGGCACACAAGCTGCTGTGGCTGCGGTATTTTGACAATTCGGAGAAGCTGATGCAGTACCCGGCAGAGTCTATCGGTAAGCGCGTGCGCGTGCGCTTCGACCCCATTGAGTGCTACTCGCCCGCCGAACGCGATTACTTTGAACGCCGGGAAATTACCGCGCTGGAGTTCTTAAATTGATACGCTTTTTTGTTAGCCAAGAATCCGTAAAGTTTATCGTTAGATGAAAACCGGATGGACTATTCTTTCCAGCCGACAACATGAACCGCATCACCTTCACGTTTGGATCACGCCCACATTAAATTTTTCCACCGGCGCGTTATTTGCCGCTTCGATGCCCAGGGAGATTAGTCGGCGCGTTTCCCGCGGATCGATGATCGCGTCCACCCAAAGGCGAGCGGCTGCGTAGTAAGGCGACGTTTGGATATCGTAGCGATCCTGAATTTCCGACAGCAGTTTTTCCTCTTCCTCCGGGGCAATTTCCTGACCTTTTGATTTTAATGCCGAAACCTGGATTTGCAGCAAGGTCTTAGCTGCCTGCGCGCCACCCATCACGGCGATTTTTGCCGTTGGCCAAGCCACGATCAGGCGCGGGTCATACGCCTTGCCGCACATGGCGTAGTTGCCGGCGCCGTAGGAATTGCCCATTACGATGCTGAATTTCGGCACGGTAGAATTGGCAACCGCGTTCACCATTTTTGCACCATCCTTGATGATGCCGCCGTGCTCTGAGCGTGAGCCGACCATGAAGCCCGTCACATCGTGCATAAAAACGAGCGGAATTTTCTTCTGATTGCAATTCAAAATAAAGCGCGTGGCTTTGTCTGCGGAGTCGGAGTAGATCACTCCGCCGAATTGCATCTCTCCCTTGGCGTTCTTGACAACCTGGCGATTGTTGGCCACGATGCCCACCGACCAGCCGTCGATGCGGGCATAAGCACAGATGATAGTTTTGCCGTAGTCTTTTTTGTAAAACGTGAGCTTGGAATCATCGACCAGGCGCTTGAGCACCTCCACCGTGTCGTAAGGGCGGGAAGATTCGGTGGGGATGAAGCCCAGTATTTCGCTGGGGTCAGCCTTCGGCTCCTTCGGTTCTGTACGATCAAAGCCTGCTTTATCAAAGTGCCCGATTTTGTCCACCAGGTCGCGAATGGTTTCCAGGCAGGTTTTATCGTCGGGCATTTTATAATCGGTTACGCCGGAAATGTCGGATTGCGTTGTCGCACCGCCGAGCGTTTCCTTATCTACTGTCTCGCCGATGGCGGCTTTCACCAGATACGGTCCTGCCAGAAAAATCGAACCTGTTCCTTCCACGATCAGCGCTTCGTCGCTCATAATCGGCAGGTAGGCACCACCGGCAACGCAACTGCCCATGATCGCTGCGATTTGCGGAATGCCCATGCTCGACATTTTGGCGTTATTTCTGAAAATACGCCCGAAGTGCTCCTTGTCAGGGAAGATTTCATCCTGCATCGGTAAAAAAACACCGGCACTATCCACCAGGTAAATGATCGGCAGGCGGTTTTCCATCGCGATTTCCTGCGCGCGCAGGTTCTTTTTGCCGGTGATCGGGAACCAGGCGCCCGCTTTCACCGTCGCATCATTCGCCACGATTACGCACGGTCGTCCCTGCACATAGCCGATGCCGACGATTACACCGCCCGCCGGGCAGCCGCCATATTCTTCGTACATTTCGTAGCCGGCAAAAGCACCGACTTCAAAAAAGTAGCTCCCTTCGTCGATCAGATTTTCGATGCGCTCGCGGGCGGTCATCTTGCCCTGCTTGTGCTGCTTTGCGATGCGCTTTTGTCCGCCACCTTCATAAATTTGCTCCAGCCGGTACTGCATACGCGACAGGAGCAACTTCATATTATCCTCATTCTTACTGTGTTCTACGTCTATTTTGGTCATAATTTGGTCTGTTATTCGTTCGATTTGAGTTTTATTTTTGCTTGAAGTTCAAAATATCAATCCGTTCGTTACAAAAGAAAAAATCTTCTTCCACATTAGATGCAACAACGATCAGGCGGTTTTGGCTCACAAATTGGCGAATCAATTCCTGATACCAGCCAATACCCTGGCGGTCGAGTGTAGCGGTGGGTTCGTCGAGCAAGAGCATGGGCGTGTCCGAGCAGATCGCCAGCACCAGCTTCAGCCGCTGTTTCATGCCGGAAGAAAAATGCCGGATGGGTTTGTTTTTCGCGCGCTCGAACCCAAGTAGCTCGATCATATCGGCTGCCGATTGATTATTGATAAAGGATTTGAAATTTTTATGAAATTGCATGGCTTCAGTGAGGGTAAATTCCTCGATGAGATCGATGTAAGGGGCGGCGAAGCTCAGGTGGCGGTAGATTTCTTCGGAGGGGAGTTTTTTATCCTGCTTGTAAAATTGGATGACACCCTTGCTTGGGGAGAGATGCCCGGAGAGTATTTTCATCAGGGTGGACTTACCCGAACCGTTCGGGCCAGTGATCGCGTAGCCATTGCCGGCACACAAGTCGAGATTTACATGGCGCAGCACCCATTCCAGTTTGTAGCGTTTGGCGACGTTTTGGAGTTCAATCCTCATCTTTTACACTTCGCTCTTCGTTTTTCACCTTGCTGCCATTGATGTGGCGAAAGCCTTTCATGATGCCGATTTCATTTTTAATAGCAGCTTCCACAAAAGAAACGATTCGGTCGCGATCATTACTTTTCTTTATTTCCTGCTCGATGATTGCCAGCGCATTGGTCACTTTGTACCCTTTCACAAACATGATGCGGTAAATATCCTGAATGTGGTTGATCTGATCCGGTGAAAAGCCCCGGCGTTGCAACCCGATCACGTTCACCCCTGCGTAGGAAAGCGGCTCACGAGCGGCTTTGACGTAAGGGGGCACGTGCTTGCGCACCAAAGAGCCACCAGCTACAAAGCTATGCTCACCAATGTTGATGAATTGCTGCACGGCAACCAAACCCTCCAGAATTGCCCAATCTTTGATCTCGACGTGCCCGGCAAGGTTCACATTATTCGCCAGAATGACGTGATCGCCCAGAACGCAATCGTGCGCTACGTGTACATAAGCCATGAGCAGGCAATGCTTGCCAATGACCGTTCTGCCGGCATAAGCCGTCCCGCGATTGACGGTCACGTACTCCCGGATTGTCGTATGGTCGCCGATTTCAACGATGGTCTGCTCCCCTTTGAATTTCAGATCCTGGGGAATGCCGGAAACGACTGCCCCCGGAAAAATGCGGCAATTCTTACCGATTCGTGCACCTTCGTAAATAGTGACGTGCGAACCAATCCAGGTATCGTCTCCGATCTCTACATTCTTATCGATGTAGCAGAAAGGACCAATTTCAACGTTTTTCCCGATTTTTGCCTCGGGATGTATGACCGAAAGGGCATGATTGGAATTATTCATTTTCACGATCGCTTAACGATTTGAGCAGTTAATTCAGCTTCCGAAACAATTTTATTCCCGACATACGCCGTGCCTTGCATTTGGCAAATTCCTCTTCGGATAGGTGCCAGCAGTTCCATTTTAAGAATAAGGGTATCGCCCGGTACGACTTTATTTTTGAATTTCGCACTTTCAATTTTAATGAAATACGTGTCCCAGTTGCCCGGGTCTTCTACCGTTGAAAGTGCAAGAATACCGCCGGTTTGCGCCATCGCTTCGATCTGAAGCACGCCGGGCATCACCGGATTGTTCGGAAAATGTCCCTGAAAATAGGACTCGTTAAATGTGACACTTTTTACACCAACAACATGATTATCAGATAGTTCTATGATTTTATCAATCAATAGAAACGGGTGCCGGTGGGGCAGCCATTCCTCGATTTGTGCGGTGTTGAATACGGGTTCCTGGTCGGGGTCGTATTTGGGTTTACCCTTGAGCTTTTTCTGCTCCTGGTAGTGTTTTTTCAGTATTTTTGTGAATTCGATATTCGTCTTGTGCCCGGGTTTGGTCGCCACAATTCTGCCCTTGATCGGCACACCAAGCAGCGCAACATCACCCACGACGTCCAGTAGCTTGTGCCGGGCGGGCTCGTTGCGATAGTGCAATTCCAGCGTACTCAAAATACCGGTATCTTCTACTTTCACACTGGGCTTGCCCAGCATTTTTGCCAAGTCATCCAGTTCCTCCTGCGACATCAGCCGATCCACAATCACGATCGCATTGTCCAGGTCGCCTCCTTTAATGAGGTTTTGCTTGTACAATTGCTCGATCTCATGTAGGAAAACGAACGTGCGCGAAGGCGCAACTTCTTTTTCAAAATCAGCAATATCCGATAGCGAAGCAAATTGCTGCCCCAGCACCGGCGAGTTGAAATCGATCAGTGTAATCACTTCGTATTTTTCACTCGGCAGCGCCATCATTTCCGAGCCGGTCTGTTCATCGCGATAAACAATTGGTTCTTCCACTTCAAAAAACTCCTGTAATTCCTCCTGTTCTTCGATGCCAGCCTCTTTCAATGTTTTGATGAAAGGCAGCGCGCTGCCATCCATGATCGGCACCTCCGGGCCATCCAGTTCCATGAGCACATTGTCAATTTGCAAACCAGTCAGTGCGGCCAGAACGTGTTCCACTGTATTTACCTCGGCGCTTCCGGTTTGTATAGTCGTACCCCGGCGCGTGGATGCGACGCGATTTACATCCGCATTAATAATTGGTTCGCCCTCCAGGTCGATTCGCTTGAATTTAAAGCCGTGATTAACCGGAGCTGGTTTAAAGGTCAGGGTTACTGTTTTGCCGGTGTGCAAACCCACCCCGTTGACGGAGGCTGCTTTTTTGATCGTATGTTGGTTTGACATAATTTGCTTTCGGCTAATATTTTTTTGTTTGCAAAGATATACTTTACTTTTGAATACCTGGTGTTAGTATTCACACTGTAGGATGTTATAAGGTGCTTTCCTTTTTTTCGATCATTCGTTCCAGTTCGGCAATGCGCTTGTACAATTCCGGTAATTTTTTAAAAACAGCGTAAGAACGAACGTAGTCTTTGTAATTGATTGCCGGAGAGCCAAAAAGTGCCGTATTGGGTTCTTTTACGTGAGAAGCGATACCGCTTTGTGCCTGTATCTGCGTCCCATCGGCGATATGGAGGTGACCAGCGAAGCCCACCTGACCGCCAATGCGGCAATTCCTGCCGATTTTCGTGCTGCCGGCGATGCCTACCTGTGCTGCGATCACCGTATTTTCGCCAATCTCTACATTGTGCGCTACCTGAATCAGGTTGTCCAGCTTCACGCCGGAACGAATGATCGTCGAGCCCATCGTGGCGCGGTCGATGATGGTACCGGAACCAATTTCCACATTATTTTCAATGACGACATTGCCCGTTTGCGGTATTTTTTTGTACGTTCCATCTTCCTGAGGCGCAAAACCGAAGCCATCGCTGCCGATCACTGCATTCGGGTGCAATATGCAGTTATCCCCGATCTTTGAATCGTGCATAATGCGAACGCCCGGGTGAATAATTACATTTTTACCCAGTTCCACATTTCTGCCGATAAAAACCTGAGCGGCGATACGACATTCTGCGCCGATTTTAGCATTCGCTTCAATAATTGAAAACATACCTACGGCTACGTCTTCGCCTATTTGCACGCTTTTGTCAATTGAGGCATATTCGGAAATGCCGGTGCTTGTATCTGCCTGGTTACCAAAGTTTTCAAGCAACTTACTTAATGCCGTATAAACGTTTTCTACGCGAATCAACGTCGCGCTAATTGGTTTTTTTGGCTGAAAACCCCGGCTCACCAAGAGCACGGAAGCCGTGGTCGAATAGGCAAAATCCTCGTATTTGGGGTTCGCCAAAAACGTGATCGTGCCCGGTCCGCCCTCTTCGATTTTGCTTGGCCCGCTGACCAAAACTTCCGGGTCGCCTTCTACACGTCCATCTAGTATTTTTGCTATTTCCTGTGCTGACAGTTGCATGAAGCAAAGGTAGAAAAAATTGCGCTAAGTTTGTAGTAAGGAATGATAGCCTATTATCTTTGCGAAAATTTAGCATTTTGAACAGAGTAATAAAAATTGGGACACGCGGTAGTAAGTTGGCGCTCTGGCAGGCGGAATTTACACAACGGCAACTGGCGGAGATCGGTGTGCAAAGCGAATTGGTGGTTATTTCAACCAAAGGTGACCGGATACAACACCTGAGTTTTGATAAAATCGAGGGCAAGGGTTTTTTCACCAAAGAGATCGAGGATGCACTGCTGCGCGGTGACATTGATCTGGCGGTGCATTCCATGAAAGATTTGCCAACCACCCAGCCCGAAGGATTGGCGGTGACGGCGGTATCTTATCGTGAAAATCCGGCGGATTGGCTGATTGTAAGACCGGAATCAAAGCAGGAGGGCAAGCTTTTCCAACTCCGAGAAAATGCGGTGGTCGGTACATCTTCGGCTCGGCGCAAGGCGCAAATGCTGGATTTCCGAAGCGATATTCAACTCCAGGATATCCGGGGCAACGTGCCGACGCGCCTGCGGAAGCTGGAAGCGGGCGAATTCGATGCGATCTTGCTGGCGGGCGCCGGGCTGAGCCGCCTGGAATTGGATTTGTCTGATTTTCACGTGGTCAAATTCAACCCGAAAGAATTTGTTCCGGCACCGGCGCAGGGTGTGCTGGCTTTTCAGACGGTTGCGGATGATTTTGAGGTGCGCCGCCTCCTGAAGCAAATTCACCACCCGGAAGTTTCGGGGGTGACGAACGTAGAACGGAAGGTGCTCCAACTGCTGGAAGGTGGCTGCCACATGCCGCTGGGCGTCTATTGCGAACGCGACGCGATGGGCAATTATCACGTTTGGGCGGCGAAAGCCGATGCCTGGAATGCCCCGCTGCGCCGTGCGCACTTATCTTCCAGCACGAAGCTGAACCTGGCAGAGCGGATGGTGGAGGAACTGAAAAAAGGAGGATAGGAAAAATGGTTAATGCAGCATGTCAAAGGTTTTTATCAGTCGAAAGTTGGATGAAGAAAGTGTGTTTTTGCAAAAGCTGCAAAGCGCTGGCTTTGAGGTGGTGGGCGAATCTTTGATTCATTTTTCTTCTGTTCCTTTCTCTTCCGTTCCCAAAACCGACTGGATATTTTTTTACAGCAGGAAAGCGGTACATTTTTTCTTTTCGCATTTGCGGCAAGCAAATCTGGCCTGTACTGCCAAAATAGCTGCCCTGGGGGACGGCACGGCACAGGCATTGCGCGATTGGCAAATAGAAGCGGAGTTCATTGGCACCGGCGAACCGGCGGGCACGGCACCGGCATTTCTGGCGGTCGCTCGCAAGCAGCGGGTGCTTTTTCCGCGGGCGCAGCACTCGCGGCAGTCGGTACAACGAGCATTATCCGGAAAAATTGAAGCGGTGGATTTCATTGTTTACGCGAATGTACCCCGCACAGATTTTGCGCTACCGCACTGCGACTGGCTGGTGTTCACCAGTCCGCTGAATGTGCAGGCTTACGCCCAAAAATATGCATTTGGGGCGGATCAAAAAATTCTGGCTATTGGCAATACTACCGCTCAGGCTTTGCGCGATATTGGCGCGAATCAGGTAGCTGTTGCCGACGAACCTTCCGAAGCGGCACTGGCAGCGGCTATTTTAAAATTTTAATCTTTCCTTTTTTTGTGTAACAAATTAAATTTGTACTCGTTAGAAACACTTAAAGCGCTGTCGGAAAGATGAATACTCAAATATTTCTTGGTTTAGTTGTTATGATCGGCACCTTGCTATCGGGTTGCAGCCGCACCGATGAGCAGCCGAATGTCCATGATTTTGAGACATTTTACGATCAGTTTCACCGCGATCCGGATTACCAGATGGCACACATTTCCTTCCCACTGGAGGGGTTGCCTTCCAATGCAGATGCGCAGACCATTGCGGCGGGCGATTTTCGCTGGGAAGCCGAGGACTGGCAGTTGCACCAGCCTTTTCAAACAGAAAACACCGAGTTTGAACGTGCATTCATTGCATTTGGCGACGACCTGGTCATCGAAAAAATAACCCACAAAAACGGACCGTTCGGTACGGTTCGGCGCTTTGCCAGGCTCGGCGGCGAGTGGTATCTGATTTATTACGCCGGCTTGAACCGAATGGAGCAGTAGCCGAATATCTTCTCTCGACAATTCCTGAAGATTCTTATCTTAGCGTTCGCTACGCAAAATCGACCGCATGTCTGCATCAACAAAAAAATGGTACGAGCGCATACCGCACCCGGTTGCCATGCTTTTTGGCATCATCGTACTGACCGCCATTCTCAGCTACATCATTCCTGCCGGCGCTTATGAGCGCGAGCTCGTGGACGGGCGTGAGCGCGTGATTCCTGGCTCGTATAAAGTGATTTCCTCCACGCCGGTCGGGTTGCTGGAGATGTTCAAAGCATTGCCCGAAGGCTTCCGAACGGCTTCTGACATTATTTTTGTGGTACTGGCCAGCGGCATCATGTTTGGCATTCTGGAAAAATCACGTATGGTGGAAAATACCGTTGGCACGCTGGTGAAAAGCCTGGGGCTGAAGCGCAAATATTTCATCGTGGTGGTCATGACGTTTGTGTATGGCTTTTTGGGCGTGGCGATTGGCTATGAGAACAATATTGCTATGGTGCCCATCGCGGCGGTGCTGAGTTTGGCGCTGGGTGGTGATTTGATCCTGGCGGCAGGCATCTCCGTTGGGGCGATTACGGTTGGCTTTGGCTTATCGCCAATCAATCCTTACACCGTCGGCACGGGGCACAAAATCGCCGAGATGCCGCTCTTCTCCGGTGCAGAACTGCGCAGTGTGCTTTGTTTTCTGGCGCTCAGTGTGCTGGCGTATTACAACGTCCGCTATTTTCGGCGCATCTCCGGCAATGCGGAAAAAGGGCTTGGGCAAGGTCTCGAAACCGATGGTTTTGCGCTTTCCCAACCACTGGAAGCGTATCGGATGACCCGCAACAACTGGCTGCTGCTTGGCATATTTGCTGCCGGGATTATCATCATGCTGATTGGTATTTTCAATTTTGGTTGGTACATCAACGAAATTTCCGCCATCTTTCTGATGATTGCCGTGGTGAGCGGTGTTGCTGCCGGCATGAGCGGTAAAACCCTCAGCGAAACGGCGCTCCGGTCTATTGCCATCGTTGCGCCTGGCGCATTTATGGTGGGATATGCTACGACGATCAAGGTTGTCATGGAAATGGGCAACATCGGCGATACCATTGCTTACAACCTGACGGAAATGCTGACCGCACTCCCCACTTACGCATCGGCAGTAGCCATGTCCATCGCCCAATCAGCGATCAATCTGATGATCCCGTCGGGGAGCGGTCAGGCGCTGGCAACCTTACCCATTATGATTCCGGTGGGTGAATTGCTCGGGCTTACCCGCCAAACGACCATCCTGGCTTTTCAGATTGGTGATGGCGTGACTAATCTGTTCAATCCGGCGCTGGGCGGGCTGATTGCCATGCTGAGTATGTGCCGGGTGCCGTTTGACCGCTGGCTGCGCTTCATCGTGCCGCTGGTCGGGATTATTCTGGTCATTGCCTGGCTTTTCCTGCTGTTTAGCGTTTATATCAAATGGGGACCGATTTAGAGCTGCCATCAAAATAATTTTTAACTACTTTTTTCGTTGAAAATTGGCGCAGCATTTTATGCATTTTATACGTTGATATACTGGAAGTTGTTAAACAAAAATTTCAAGTCTTATTCATCAAACAAAATTTGTGTCTAACATGAAAAAGTTTTGCTTATTGGTTGCTTTGTGCGTTCTGACGAGCCTGCTCGCAGCGCAAACGTACGATCAGGCGAGAATACAATTGCAGTTTTTAAATCACTACGGGGAGGCTGCCAAACGCGGATATACCGGCCAGTCGCATGTTGGTTCGGAGTTTATGTACGAAGATTGGCGTCCGATGGAGATTCAGTTCAAGGATACGACGCTTCGCTTCGATGCCGTCAAGCTGAATTTGTTTTACACCAGCCTGGAGGTAATGTACGAAGGAGAGGAAAAAGTGATCGGGAATATTCACTTCCGCGATGTGGCTTATAACGAAGGCGGACAAAAGCGAATGCTCATGCCTGCCAATCGCTTCCGCCACGAGCAGAAGCCGCTAGAGGGTTTTGCGGAGATACTCGGCGATGGGGAAGAACGGGTTCTGGTGCAGCATCACATCCACGTGAAAGCGCCCAACGCAAATGCGCACATTGTGGGCGGCCACACCGTCAATCGCTATCTGAAAGTTGAAAGCCTTTACATATTCGATGGAAAAAACCTGACAATGATCAAGGGCAAAAAGGAATTGAAAAACTATTACCGCAAAAAAGGTAAAGCGCTGGATCAATACCTCAAAACGCAAAAGCCCGACCTGAAAGACCCGCAGCAGTTGCTCGCGATTGTCGAAGCCATGAAGTAACGACAGCAACCAGCATGCGTTGCTAAATTTTTCGCAGCAAACAAACGATCGATACGGTTGTTATGTAACAGCTATGTTTTACGCAAAAGGCAACATTTCCGAACCAAATACTTAAGCGCCCGGCGCTTCGACCACTCAATGATATGACGACAGCTCAGGATATTTTAACCAAACTCGTTTCCTTCCCCGTTCTTGGCGGGCAAAGCAATCTGACGATTCTGGAATGGATCAAGGACTATCTGAACGAACATAACGTACCTTTTTATCTGGTGCCGAATGAAGATGGCAGCAAAGCATCCATCCATTGCCGCATCGGCCCGGCGGTGGATGGCGGTGTCATCCTCTCCGGGCACATGGATGTGGTGCCGGTGGCAGGGCAGTCCTGGCACACTGATCCGTTTGAATTGGTGGAAAATGGCGACAAGCTTTACGCACGCGGGTCGGCGGATATGAAGGGCTTCTTGGCCTGCTGCCTGGCGTGTCTGCCGGAAATGCGGGAGGCTGATTTGAAAAAGCCGATCTACTTCGCTTTTTCATACGATGAAGAAGTGGGCTGCCTGGCTGGTCCGGCACTGGTGGAAGCCATCAAAAATACCTACGACGAAAAACCAGCTTATGCCCTCATTGGCGAACCCTCTATGTTGCAGCCGATCGTCGGGCAAAAAGGCATTTGCATCTACGAAGTTACCGTAAACGGCTCCGCCGGTCATAGCAGCCGCATTCGCACCGAAGTAAGCGCTATCCACGAAGCGGCAAGGCTCATTGTTTGGTTGGAAGAAAAAATGGAGCAACTCATTGCCGATGGTCACATCGACGAGCGCTTCCATCCGCCCCATACCTCTCTGCACGTTGGCACGATCAGCGGTGGCATTGCTCCGAATGTTATTGCCGATCGCTGTGTCTTTCAGTGGGATGTGCGAGTCATTCCGCAGGATAGCGTTCTGCAAATCCGGGATGAGTTTGAAGCATATTGTCGCGAAAGAGAAACTGCCCTGCGCGGGCGCTTTCCGGATTTTAAAATCGAGGTAAAAGAACATCATCCGCCGGTGCCGCCGCTCGATACGCCGGCACATCTGCCGGTGGTGGATTTTATCAAGGCGTTGTCGGGCAATGATCAGTTGCAAACCGTTGCCTATGCTGCCGAAGCCGGACAATTTGCCGAAGGTGGCTTCCAAAGCGTAATCTGTGGTCCCGGCGACATTGCCCAGGCACACCGCGCCAATGAGTTCATCGCTAAGGAACAGCTTGAAAAGGGCGTGGCATTGATTAAAAAGCTTATCGCAACGCTCCGTTGAAAGCGTAGGAAACATTTCCTTCTCCGAAATTGTATCTAATAATGGACGGCCTCCTGGCGCGCATCGTGTGCCGAGTACTGCTAAAGTTTACATAGAAGTTTATCAATTGCCAAATATTTGGTAAATTTATAGCCTTTAAAGGGTGTTGCCCTTCGGCATTAGAATTCCAATGTAGCGGCTGGTGCTGGTCTTACATATTTCATTTCATCATTAAATCTTCGCCTGTTATGTTACAAAGAACCTTTGAAGCGGCTGTGACCGCCCACTTTCCCGAAGCGCTGGACGCAAAAGACACGTCGATCCGGTATTTGGGGAAATTGCAAAATGAATACAATATTGATATTTCAAAAGTGCTGATGGCAACTTCCCTCTGCTCGGATGATATCAATATTCCCTCCACTACTTTTTTCAATGTTTTATTTGGTCCTTTCATTATGGGGGGGCTGGGCGGATTGCCGTTTGCCGGCATTACGGGCATGACCGCTTTTGCGCATCATATCCCGGACGAAGGTTCGGCTTTTATATTCTACGGACCGCATATCGGCATTACCATCAACGGTGAACTGGGCAAAATGTATCGCCCCCGTCAGGATAAGCCGGGCAATTCCTGCGGTGCTCTGATGCTGGCACTCGACCGCTTTAAGAGCAATTCCGATTATCAGCCGGTTATCAAGGATGAAGATTATCAACAGATGAAGCTGGAAGAAAGCCTGCTCGAAGACCGGGAGGAGATCCTGGCTGCTCCAAATTCGGCAAGAGCCATTACCGAAGCTACTTTCAAGCAAATAGATAAGCGCATCCATGACTATCTGCGGGCTACCAAAACCGAGTTTCACGTGGATAAAGTAGCGCTGCTTGGCGGCATCGTTATCAATACGGATTATGGGCTGGATGATTACTTTGCGGTGCGCAACTTCGAGGTAGTTAATATGAAGGAATTGTAACGTTTTGGAAACAACGCCGCGTTGTGTATGATACGCGGCGTCATTTCTTCTGTAGCCGCGTTATGATTTACCTGGCAACTTTGCCTTGTATCTGTCCAGTTGGCGCTTGAGTGTACCAACGGCACTCAAAATGGATGCCTCAAAGGTCTTGTTGGTTTCTTTTACAATCAGCGTATCGCCGGGTACACTCAGACGCACCTCGGCAACCTTGTCGCGCACTTGCCCGGAATTTTCCAGCTTTAAAACGACACGCGCTTCAATGATCTGATCAAAATAGTTCTCCATCTTTTGCAGTTTCTGTTCGATAAAATCCAGTAACTTCTGGTCTGCTTTGAATTGAATGGACTCGGTATATACCCTCATAACATGACATTTAAGTGTTAAAAAATATTTTTTCATTTCCTGTTAAACATTAAACGCTTGAACCCTCAAACCAGATAAATCAACCTACTCCTCCTTCGCCTTCGGATGCGCCTGCTGATACACCTCCTTCAGCTTTTCAATTGAATTGTGGGTGTAAATTTGCGTTGCTGCCAGGCTCGCGTGCCCCAGCAATTCCTTGATGGCGTTCAGATCAGCGCCATTATTGGACAAATGCGTAGCAAAGGAATGCCGCAGAACGTGCGGGCTGCGCTGTTCCAGCGTAGTGATTAGCGATAAGTAACGCTTCACAGTGTTATATACAAACTTGGGGTACAATTTTGCGCCTTTGTCCGTGAGCAGCAGGTGTCCCTCCCTGCTTTCGGGGAAGTTTGCTTGCCGCAAATCCAGATACAACTGCAACTGCTTGCGCAGCGCAGCGCCAAACGGAATCAGTCGTTCCTTGTTACCTTTGCCGAGTACCCGGATCACGCCCTGCCCAAAATCAATATCCGGCACTTGCAAAACGAGTAATTCTGCCCGCCGCATGCCCGTAGTATAAAGCAATTCCAGCAGTGTGCGATCGCGCTGCCCGGAAAAATCCGCACGGAATGTTGCCTGCTCGAACAGTTGTTCCATTTCCCGCTCCTGCACGTACGCCGGCAGGCGTTTACCAATTTTGGGAATCACCACTTTCAGCATCGGATTTTCTTCGATGTGCTGGCGCTTCAACAAAAACCGGAAGTACGTTTTGAGGGTGGAAAGCTTACGCCGGATAGTGCGGGTGGTCCGCCCCTGATCGAGCAGGCTGATTACCCAGGCGCGGATATGAAAATGCCTCACCCCGGCAACCGAGGTAAGGCTATATATTTCTTCTAAAAATGCCGTGAATTGCTCAACGTCCTTTTTATAGGCCAGAATCGTGTGCTGCGAAAACCGCTTTTCGTACTGAAGATATTGTAGAAATATGGCTTGGTACATATCCCCTCGCATCGTCGTTTTGTATAAACTCGCTTATCATTTCAATAATAAGCCTTTGCGAGGAAAAAAACAACTATTCGATTACACCTGACCGTACATTTTTTGCTTGTAAGTGGCCTTGAGCATTTCGTTCCGGCGCGTAACGGAAGGCTTCGTGAAATGCTTCCGGCGGCGTAACTCCCTGACTACGCCGGACTTAATGAATTTTTGCTTGTACTTTTTCAGCGCTTTTTCGATGGATTCGCCATCTTTTACATCGATGATCAGCATAGGATCAAAATTGTTTTTTGGTGAAAAAATTCAGTCGCTGCTCCATTTTTAATTTGAGCGACGCAAAATTAATTAAAAAATTCAAATCGCGCAACTGGTTTTGCCAGGAAAA
>CAZFBU010000105.1:14223-15540 GCA_964517175.1 uncultured Saprospiraceae bacterium | reverse complement strand
GCACCATTCAGCGTTGGTGGGAAGCTGAACGCGGTAAAAAAAGGGCGGCAAGCCGGACAGGAACGCTTGAGTCACTGGACGCAAACAGCCCATGACACCTGGCAGTGATGACCCAGTGGAGCGAGGCAGAAGCTTGTGCGGTGCTGGAACAAACCTTTGAGCAATGGACGTCGCCCCGGTGCATTAAGATTGACAATGGCTTGCCCTTTGTCAATTCTAAATGTCGGGATAATCCCACCATGCCTATTTTATGGTGGGTCGGATTGGGTATCAAAGTCATCCAGAACACCCCACGGCAGCCTCAAGAGAATGGTATTGTAGAAAATTTACAAGGTACCACTCATCGTTGGGTCAATCCTAAGCTTTACCAAAGCTGCGAAGCCTTGCAAGAAGCTACCTTGGAAGTGGCTCGGCGGCAAAGGGAAGTTTACCGCATTCGATGCAAAAAAGACAAAACCCGACTGGAGTTGCACCCCCACTCTAGTGGATTAAATCGCTTCTCCGTAAAATATCTGGCGAATAAATCGCTTTTCTATTCTCAGAACAATGAAAAGATAAGTCAGAAAAAGCAAGGTGTTGAATGCGATACCTTGTATATATCCTTCCGTCCAGTGGGTCTGCATCCATGCGCTGAAGCCGTACAGCCCAATCGCCAGTATAATAATAACCAGCATTCTGCCCACCGGATAAGCAATGGGAAAATACCGTTGTCCCAGCAAATAGCAAGCCACCAGCATGAAGCCATAGCAAGCCAGCGCCGCCCAGGCCGGAGCGTAATAGCCAACTGCTGCATCCGGAATGAAGATATAATTAATGAGTAGCGTTACCAGCGACCCGCCGACGGCAATGTAGCCGCCGATGTGCGTATGATCCGAAAGTTTAAACCAAATAGACAGGCTGTAATACAACCCCAGAAATAAATTCGCGACCAGCATGATGGGGAGTATGCCCAGCCCTTCGCGAAAATCTTCTCCCAGAAAATACTGGATGACATCCAGGTACAGCATGATGCCCAAAAACACGACGCTGCCCACGATGGCGAACGCTTGTGCCACCTGCGCATAAATCTCTTTGGCGTCTGTCCGGTCGGCATTGCGAAAGAAAAAGGGCTCAGCGGCGTAGTTAAAGGCTTGCGTGAACAAGTTCATCAGCACGGCTAGCTTGGTTGCCGCCGCAAAAATACCGGCCGCTGCGTCCGAATCGAGGAAGCGCAACATGGGAATACCAATGAGCGAATTGACAATACCGGCAACACCTGCTACCACCAGCGGCAAGGCATAAGCCATCATGCGGCGCCAGAGTTTTTGGTCGAACAGC
>CAZFBU010000105.1:2321-14123 GCA_964517175.1 uncultured Saprospiraceae bacterium | reverse complement strand
TTGAAATACATCGGCACAAGCAGCAACAAAATGAAACCACTGGCCAGGAAATTGGCAACAAAAACGTAAAGGATGCGGTTGTCCGGGTTATAAATTTTTCCTATCCAATCCCAGCCGCCTGCGATCAGTCGGGGGCACCATTCCAGGAAAAAGAAGACGAAAAAAATATTGATAACAATGCTACCTGTTTTGAGCAACGCAAAGCGCAGGGGGCGGTTTTCCAGGCGCAATCGCGCGAAAGGCAGGGCCATCAGGGCGTCCAGTGCAACAATGCCAACAAACCAGCGGACGTACTCCGGGTGGTCGGGGTATTGCAGCCAGTTGGCAATGGGGCCTGCCAGTGCAAAAAGCAAGGCGGTAAAAATAAGCGTCGATGCCAGTAGCGAAATGGAAGCCGTAGAAAAAGTGATGCCCATTTCCGGGCGCTGCCGCCCGAAGCGGAAAAAAGTGGTTTCCATTCGGTAGGTGTAAATGACCAGCAAAAGCGCAATCCAAAAATACAGGTCGGAAACGATACCGTACTCTCCGGGCGCAAATGTGCGGGTGAAGTAGGGCGTCAGCACAATCCAGTTGAGCAACCGACTCAGGATGCTGCTCACGCCGTAAATAGCGGTTTCGCCAGCTAGTTTTTTGATCAGTGACATCGACGTTTATTTCAATCCGGGGTTATTTGGCCGGTTCCCACAGTTCTACTTTATTGCCTTCCGGATCAACGATCCAGCCAAATTTCCCGATGCCATCCATCGTTTCGGTCGCCTCCATGGCCTGCACACCTTCGTCCCGCAGGGTCTGGAGCAAGGCATCCAGATTGGCAACCCGGAAGTTGATCATAAATGGCTTGGGGCTTGGGTCAAAATACGTATCATCCGCCGACATAAACGAAAAAACGGTCTGCGGCTCGGGATGGTCATCTTCCTTCCAGGGCAGCAATCCATAGGTATTGCCCTGAAAATTGATCTGCAGATGCTTTTCGTACCATGCCGCCAGTGCTTTGGGGTCTTTGGCTTTTAAAAATACGCCGCCAACGCCGGTTACTCTTTTCATATCATTATGTTTTTAGTGAGGTGTAAAGCACGTGAAAATCCCGCAAACATGCATCCGCCGAAAGTAGGATTTTCCATCATTTCAATCAAAACACGCCCTTATTCATTCCACTCAAACGTCTCGATCATTCGCAGTATATCTGCTTTTACGAATTCGTACACCGGCGCCAGCGAATCGGGGTTTACCTGCGTATTAAAGTACAGCGCCCCCCGCAAAAAGTGGCGGGTGCTATCCGTCAGATAAAACTGAAAAGGCGACGCTGCCGGGCCTTCTATGTCGAAAGCAAAACCACTGACGTCGTTGGGTTTGCCAATGCGAATCTCCTCGATGTAATTGGCTTTTTTGTTGTGAAAATCCACCATTTCAAAGGCATCCTGCTTCAGGTCTTCCAGCGATTTTCCCTTGCCGATGGGATAGTAGCTGCAGTGTAGCCGACTGTCGAAAGCCGGAATATAAACATTAAACCAGCAGGGATGGGCGGGTCTTTCATTGAAAAAACTGGTATCCTGCTCAATTTCGGCGTACGCCGGAAATTCAAAAGTAAAGTTGCAAAAATGCTCGTCGAACGACTGATAAGCTTTTTCCGGGTAGATCACGCGCGGGTAAGCACGGGGCTTCGGCGAAAAAACCGGTTCGCTGTTGCAGGCAGCCACCAGCAGTATAAGGCAAAAAAACGTCCAGAGGTTTTTTATATTCATCCGTATCGTTCGGTTTTGAATGTTGAAAATGCTTTAAAAGACGTGCAGCCCAGGCTTCGGCAGCATTACCTGCACCTGCTCGATGCGGCGCTTGTTCACAGAAACGACTTTGAAGCGGAAATGATTGTAATGAATTTCTACATCTTTTTTGGGAAACTGCCCGTACAGTTCGAGTAGCAAACCGGCCAGCGAGTCCGACTCTCCCCGGATTTTATCGAAAATGTCACCCTCAATATTGAGAATGCGGTACATATCATTGAGCAGCGTCTTGCCTTCAAAAATGTAGGTATAATCGTCCACTTTGCGATACACCACTTCCAGTTCGTCATCGAATTCATCCTTGATATCGCCAATGATCTCCTCCATAATGTCTTCCAGCGTTACCAGCCCGGACGTGCCGCCGTATTCGTCCACTACGATGGCCATGTGCATGTGCTGCAACTGGAACTCTTTCAGCAAATCGCTGATTTTCTTGGCTTCGGGCACGTAGAGGACGTTTCTGCGCGTCAGGGTCTGCCACTCGAATGCTTCGCCTTCGTTGAGGTGGCCGAGCAAATCCTTGACGTAAAGAATGCCGACGATGTTGTCGATGTCATTTTCATAAACCGGAATGCGCGAATAGCCGGAATCCCTGGCAACTTCGAGCAGTTCTTTGTAATCAATGCGCTCATCCACAGCGATAATATCCACCCGGGAAGTCATAATCTGGCGCACCGTCACCTCGCTGAACCTCACGATACTTTTCAGAATATCCACTTCTTGTTCGGCGCCTTTTTCTGTACTGACCGTCAGTTCTATAGCTTCGCCTATATCCTCCTTGCTGGTCAGGTTGCGCATATTGGATTTGGACAGGCGAGCTTCGATCAGGCGGGTGGAACTGACCAGTAATTGGCTCAGGGGGCTGAAAACCCGCATGAGCACCGTTAGTGGTCCGGACATAAATTTTGCAAGTTTGATGCTGTTGATGCGGGCGTACACCTTGGGGGCAACTTCGCCAAATAACACCAGCAGAAAAGTAACGCCAACGACCGTGATGAGAAAGCTGATCGCATTGGCAACAAAAGCTCCGGATTCATAAGTGATGGAAAATGCGTCCACAAAGCTGTTGGCCCACCGCTGAAAAGTCGCTTCGGAAAAGATGTTCCGAACGACGAAATCCGACAGAATGACGATGGCTATATTGACAAAATTATTGCTGATGAGGATGGTCGCCAGCAGGCGGCGCGGGCGGTCCTTCAGGGTGAGAATGCGCTGGCTGCTGCTGCTTTCTTCCTCCGAGAGCGAATCAAAGTCGGCTGGCGTCAACGAAAAAAATGCCACTTCGGATGCCGAAATGAGGGCGGAAGACAAGAGTAGCACAGCAATACTCAACAGACCTACAATTACCTCCGGTGGAGGTGCGGCCAGCAAGAACAGGGAGGCAAAATGAAGTAAACTGTCGGGTTCCGTTTCCAATGACCAAGCAATTAGTGAAACCATAATGCAGGAATCAAAGCGCCCGCATTTTTCCGATTAAAATGGGAGATCATCATCAGCTGCTTCGGGGGTTTCCGTCGGCATAGCATTTTTGTTGCTGTAAGCTGCCGGTTCATCCTGCGAGGCCGGGAAGTACGAACTGTCGCCGGAACGTCCGTCGCGCTTATCGATGATCCGAAAATAACTGGCAACCACTTCCGTCGTACGGCGATTGTTGCCGTCCTGGTCTTGCCAGGTGCGATGGGTCAGCTTCCCCTCCACATACACGCCCATGCCTTTTTTCAGGGTGCTTTCGGCGCGCTCCGCCACGTTTCGCCACACAACGATGTCGTGCCACTCCGTTTGCGATTGCCACTCGCCGTTTTTGTCCTTATAATTTTCATTGGTTGCAATTGGGAATTTGGCAACAACCGCCCCGTTATCCAGCCGACGCACTTCGGGGTCGCGGCCCAAATTACCAATCAAAATCACACGATTGACCATGTTGCTTGTTTGTTTTTGTATGGAACAATACATAGAACCCTTGTTAAGGGTTGATCAGAGGATGTTTAAAATTCGTTTTTGCAGACAAAAGCATGCGCCAAAGGCACGACTACGTCGAAATTCAAACATCCTCTCACTCTTAATGCAGGTTTAAATATAAAGAATTATCCTGCAAATACCAATCTATAATTTTTGGAAAGGCAAATTTACGCAAGTTTTTCCGTTTTGCGATGATATAAGCCTGGTCTTTGGCCTGGAGGTCGCCCTGTAGTTCAATTTCCCAGAAAACGGCGTGAATAACCTGATGGGTGAGGGTTTGTTTGAAGGATTTGGACGCGCGAATGATTCGGAAAGACTGATCGCCGATCAATCGCTGCCAAAGCAGTTCTTTTTTCAAATGGTCTATCTGCGCGGCAGCTTTGGTTTGTTCGATCAGTGGAAACTCGTAGAGGTTTTGCCAGATGTCTTGCCCGGTGCGTTTGCGGACAAGGGTGTTGCCTTCGTTCAACAAGATGAGATAGTGAAAATAACGCTCGCGGCGGACGAGTTTTTTTGATTTGACCGGCAACTGATCTACCATGTTTTTTTGGAAAGCGACGCAGTCTGGCTGCATGGGGCATTGGCTACAATCGGGCGACTGCGGCACGCACCGGGTTGCACCAAAATCCATGATCGCCTGGTTGTATGTTCCGGGCTGGGTCTCGTCCAGCGCTTTTGCTGCCAGTTCATTGATTCGTTTCTTACCCTGGGTGGTATCGGTTGGTTCGCTGATGCCGAAAAAGCGGGTCAGCACCCGAAACACGTTTCCGTCCACCACAGCGTGTGGCAGGTTGAAAGCAAAAGAAGCGATGGCGGCGGCGGTGTATGGGCCTACGCCTTTCAGTGCGAGAATTTCCGCATGGCTGTCCGGAAAATGCCCGCCGCGCTCGTAGGCGATGTGCTTCGCCGTAGCGTGCAGGTTGCGGGCGCGCGAGTAGTAGCCCAGCCCTTCCCAATGTTTCATAACTTCATCCTCGGGCGCGCCTGCCAGGTCATGCACCGTCGGATATGCCTCCCGAAAGCGCTCGAAGTACGGCAGTCCCTGCTCCACGCGCGTCTGTTGCAGAATGATCTCCGACAGCCAGATGAGGTAAGGATCTTTTTCACCCTTCCACGGCATGGGGCGGTGGCTTGTGGCGTACCAGTTCAGGAGCATTTCGCGAAAGCGAGTGATTTGTTCCGGAGCGATTTGCATAGATTCCGTTGTAACGTTTCTAACCAAAATATAAAAACAAAAATGGCGGCAGGGGGTTACCTGTCGCCAAAATGTAGATTGTGTTTATTGATATATGTTAGTCCAACATATTGTCCGTCTGGGTGGCGCCGATGTGTTCGTAACGCCGGGAAATAGTTTCTTTCAGTTCTTTGCGGGCAAAGAATATGCGGCTTTTTACCGTTCCCAGGGGCAAATCCAAAGACTCCGCAATTTCCTGATATTTGAAGCCCTGATAGTGCATCAGGAAAGGAATTTTGATACTATCGTCCAGTTCTTCAATCATACCGGTAAGCTCTTTGAGCATGATATTGGCATCGCCCCGGTTGCTGATGGTTGTGCTGCCCGAATTGATATAATAGAGGTTATCGGTAGAATCCATAATGGTATTCGCCTTCACCTTCTTGCGGTAGTTGTTGATAAAAATGTTTTTCATAATGGTAAACAGCCATGCTTTGAAGTTTGTGCCCGGAGAAAATTTATCGCGGTTGGTGATAGCCCGATAAGCTGTCTCCTGGAATAAATCTTTTGCATCTTCCATGTTCTTGGTCAGGTTGTACGCGAATGCATGTAGCAAGCCAGACATCTGGTCTAATTTTGTATTGAATTCCAAGTGAGACATAATCAAGTAAGTTTTTTGTTTAATGTTGTGTGAACTTGCGTCCTTTTGTTGAATCAAATTTAGGCATTTGTTAAACAAAAACCAAACTTTGTTTGACCTAAATCTTGAATTAGTATGAAATCTTGAATTGCAAAATCAACCTTTTTTCTTATAAGTAACTGATATTCAGTATAAAAATTAGATTTGTTAATGAAATCTTAAATGTTTTTTATTTTCAGTAAAATTTGAAAGTTTTGAAAAGAGGGAGAAAGCGGAAGGTTTTTTTCAGGTATTTACAACACCTGTATCAACAAAAATCACTTTTGTGCGCGGAGAATCATGACCAGCGCGATGCTGCCAAAGACAATATTGGGCATCCACATACCGAGCAGGGGAGGCATCACATTGCCGGTAGCAAAAACGATAGAAAAGCGGGCGAAGAAAATAAAAACAGCCCCCAGCAAAATACCGATGGCCAAATGCAGCCCAATGCCGCCCCGCACCTTGCGGGAAGCAATCGACACGCCCAGCACGGTCAGGATGAAAACGGTAAACGCATCGGCGGTGCGCCGGTACAACTCCACGATGTAGCGCTTGGTGTTGCCGGCGCCTCTCTGTTGTTGCTTGGCAATGTAGGCTTTGAGTTCGGGCGTGGTCATCATGGTTTGTTGTTCCTGGTAGTCCACAAAGTCCTCGGGGGTGAAATTGAGCAGCGTATCGAGGCTCTTGCCGCGCCCGACGATAAGCCCCTCCTCAATGCCGTCGAATGAGCGTATCTCATAATCTTCCAGCCGCCACTTGCCGGTAGCGCCATCCCAGCGGGCAGATACGGCTTTCAGCGTTGACTCCAGTCGATTCCGCTCGAAATGCTCGATGCGAAAAGTGCGGGCGGTGCTGTCGCGCTTGCGGTAAAATTCAACATAAATCTTCGTGTCCGGCGCTACGAACATGTGCACGTTCTGGGTTTTGCCCTTGTCCTTGTCGTGGTCGATGTGGGTATATAAAACATTGAGCATTGTCTTGTTGCCCATTGGAATGAAAAAGTGATTGCCCACCAGGTTGATAAAAGCGATCAGGAAGGCACCGATAAAATAAGGTCGCAGGAACCGCCGGTAGCTCACACCGGCATTGAAAATGGAGATGATTTCGGAATTGGTCGCCATGCGCGAAGTGAAAAAAATGACGGCAATAAGCGTAAAAAGCGGCCACAGCAAACTGGCAACAAACATTACAAACGTAGGGTAATACTCCAGCAGTACCTCGCGGGTCGTGATCTCTGACTTGAGAAAATCCTCGACTTTCTCGCTGAAGTCAATCACCATAGCGATCAGCGAAAAGATGAGCACGGTGAACAGAAACGTTCGCAGAAACTTACCCAATATATACCGATCCAGTGTCTTTAGCATATTTCTGTTTGCCTGTTGAAAAGTGCAAATTAAGCGTTTCGGGCTTTTGTTTAACAATTCTCTGCACGAAAACTACAATCGCCGCTGCATGTTTTCCACCATCGTATTTTTCCAATGAAGAAAATCGCCCGCCTGGATGTGCCGCCGCGCCTCGCCTACCAGCCACAGGAAAAAGCTCAAATTGTGCAACGTAGCAATCTGCATGCCCAGCAACTCCCCGCAGCGTATCAGATGGTGCAGGTATGCCCTGGTATGCTGCCGACTCGTGGGCGCGGGACTGCTCGCATCAATCGGGCGGAGGTCATCCTTCCATTTGGCATTTTTAATGTTGATCATGCCTTCCACCGTGTAGAGCAAACCGTGGCGCGCATTGCGTGTGGGCAGCACACAGTCGAACATATCAATGCCCAGGGCAATGCTTTCCAGGATGTTCATTGGCGTACCGACGCCCATCAGGTAGCGCGGTTTTTCTTTGGGCAAAATCTGGCAAACCCACTCGGTAGTTTCGTACATTTTTTCCGCCGGTTCGCCCACGGAAAGTCCGCCAATGGCGTTGCCCGGCAAATCCATCGCCGCAACCGTCTCCGCCGAAGCGATGCGCAAATCGCGGAAAGTGCTGCCCTGCACAATCGGGAAGAGCGCCTGCTCGTGCCCGTAGCGCGGTTCGGTTTTATTAAAATGCCCGACGCAACGCCGCAGCCAGCGGTGCGTCAGTTCCATCGAATCTTTCGCATATTTATACTCGCAGGGATAAGGCGGGCATTCGTCGAAAGCCATCACAATATCCGCCCCGATGATCCGCTGGATATCCATAACGCTCTCCGGCGTAAAAAAGTGGCGCGAGCCATCAATATGAGAAGAAAATGTGACACCCTCTTCCGATATTTTCCGCTGGTTGCTCAACGAATACACCTGATAGCCGCCGCTATCGGTCAGCATTGGCTTCGGCCAGTTGATGAAACCATGCAATCCGCCCGCCTGTTCCATAATCTCCATACCGGGTCGAAGGTACAGATGGTAGGTATTGCCGAGAATAATCTGCGCCTGGATGATGTCGCTGAGTTCGTCCTGCTTCACGGCTTTTACCGTACCCACGGTGCCCACTGGCATAAAGATCGGCGTTTCGATCACACCGTGTGCCGTTTCGATGCACCCGGCGCGGGCATTGGAGTTGGTGTCTTCGTTTTCTAACGTAAATCGGAACAATGTTTTTGCTTTTGGCGTGTTAAATGCGATAGCGATTGCCGTCCAGCTTGAGCAGTACTGCAATCATAATAGTAAAGCCCAGCAAAGAAGAGCCGCCCTTGCTGATGAACGGCAGTGGAATACCGATTACCGGCATCAGTCCCATCGTCATTCCAATATTGATAAAAATATGGACAAATAAAATACCGGCGATGCAGTAGGCATAATTCCGCGAAAAGTTTGATCGCTGCCGCTCCGCAATAATCGTAATTCGTATCAGTAGTAATAAAAACAGGACGATGATTCCCAAACTGCCAATAAATCCCTGCTCTTCGCCAATGGTACAAAAAATAAAATCGGTGGACTGCTCGGGCACGTAGTTCAGCTTCGTGAGTGTGCCTTCCAGGTAGCCTTTTCCGTAAGCGCCGCCCGAACCAATAGCCAGTTTCGACTGAAAAAGGTTGTACAAAGAGCCGCGTTTATCCGCTTTGTCCGGCTGTAGCCAAACATTGATGCGATCCTGTTGGTGCGGCTGGAGTACGTTATTGAAACCAAAATTTGCCGCAAAAGACAGCGCTGCTCCAAAGGCAATGACAACAACCATGAAACTGACAAGGCGGCTGCGTTTGAGCTTCCAGTGCAAAGCCGACAAAGCGCCAAGAATACCGGTTGCCGCAACGAGCGCCGGTATGGCAACATCTTCCCGAATGCTGATGTAAGCGCCTGCAAAAACGGCAATAGCGGCCAACCACCAGTAGCGTTGGTTTTTTTTGAAATTGAACATCAATATACCATTGGCAACAGCCAGCATTGCCAAAATAATGTGTTCGGGTTCGATCACCAGGCCGAGGATGAGTACCGTAGCCGCAAAGATGCCCACAATGTAATACGTTGGCGATAAGCCTTCGCGAAAAAGCACAATCAGGAAAGAGCCGAATACCACTGCTGAGCCGGCATCGGGCTGGAGCAAAATAAGCCCCATAGGCAAAAACAACAACCCAAACGCAATGGCCTGCGAACGCAGGGTTTTCAGGTTTGTCCGGAAGTTACTGAGGTAAGTCGAAAGCGCCAGGCAGGTGGCAAACTTGGCAATTTCCGAGGGCTGAAAAGAAACGCCACCGAAGGAAAACCAGGCGGTTGCGCCTTTGATCGTCGTCCCAAAAAACAATACAGCGACCAGCAGGAGAATGCCGACAATGTAAATCGGGTAGGCAAAGGTTTGCCAAAATTTCCAGTCAATGGCAAAGATCAGCACAAAAGCAATCATGGAAATGCCCACCCAAAGCGCCTGCTTCCCGGCGGAAGTATCCAGGAAGTTCGCGGCATTTGCTTCGCGACTAAAACTCACGGCGTAGATCATCAGGAGTCCGATGCCCACCAGCGCAAGGAAGATGGAAAAGGTGGCCCAGTCGATATTTCGCAGTCCTGTCGGTTCTCTTCGGTTTTTCATAGCACACGCCTCGACTACTGAGTTTTTTTCTTAGTCCCGGCTGCTTACCAATTCCGCCGGTCGCAAATTATTATCTTTCACCAGGTAAGCGCTGGGGTAATCCCGCCGCAGCAGATATTGCAGGCGAATGGCTTCCAGCTTGGTCGCAAAAGCACCGGCGCGCAGCTTATAGTAAGGGCTATTATGCACCCAGTCAATATTGATATTCGGATATTTGTATTGGAATACCTGACGCACGCGCTCCAGTTCCTGGCGGTCGGGGGTAGCAAGTACCTGCACGCGCCAGCCGTCCACGCGGGTTTTCGATTTGTTGATCTCGGTGAAGCGACTCATCATCTGGGTGATATTGGCTTCTTCTTTGATTTGAATGTTGCCTTGGGCCGATAGTTGCACGGCGCACAGAAAAGCAATTATAATGAAGGTTACCCTGAGCATATCTCGTTTTTCCACAAATATAAACAATTGCGGTATAAATTACCTGATTGCGAAGGAATTAGCCGATGGAAATATCCTGATCGGTCATAATTCTGACGCTGGCAGAGCTACCGATGCGCTTGGCACCGGCTTCGACGAGCCGCAGTGCATCTTCCCGGGTGCGGATGCCGCCGGAAGCTTTGATCTTGATGCCAGGCAATAAATTGTCTTTCAAAAAACCGATCATTTGCACGGTGGCACCATCGCCATTGAAACCGGTGGATGTTTTGACAAAATCGGGTTTAGCTTCATTGCAAATTCCGCAGAGTTTTTGAATCTCTTCTTCGGTCAGCAGTCCCGTTTCCAGAATGATTTTCACCTTCTTTCCCTTGAGATGGGCTGCGGTGACGGTGCTGTCAATATCGTTGTGTACGTAGTTCCAGAGTTCGCTTTTCACGGCGCAAATGTTAATGACCACGTCCACTTCGCTGGCGCCGTCGTCTATTGCCCGCTTGATTTCTTCCACCTTCGCTGCCGTCGTAGAATAGCCCATCGGAAAGCCGATGACGGTGGCCACTTTTACCGGTGCTTCTTCCCGTTCTTCGCGCAACATCTCCTTTGCATTCTTCACATAAAAAGGAGGAACACAAACAACGGGAAATTTGAACTGAACTGCTTCTCTGCATACTTTTCTGATGTCATCCAGCGTACTGTCGGCGCGTAGCACCGTGTGATCTATGAAACTCGCCAAGTCCATGCCTGTATGGGGTTTTTATAATGCTTCAATAGCGTTTTGTGTGACGTAGAGATTGAATCTAAAGCTAATATGTTGCAATATATTACAAAAATCGCTTTTGACGGCTTTTAGGATAAAAATTAACAAGATGTATTCGTGAAAAGAGCAGCAACTCGTACGAATTGCTGCCTGCTAAAGTCAGGTATGTTTATTTTCTTCAGGTTTGAACTTAACCAGTTTAAGACTGATTATCAGGCCTTTATTAAACTGTCAGTTGCACCTCCCAACTGCACACTTACTAAGTCTAGGACCTCCCGTGGCAATGCTTATACTTCTTGCCGCTGCCGCACGGGCAAGGGTCGTTGCGTCCTACTTTTTTCTCGGCGCGCACCACAGTTTCCACCTTCTGCGGTCCACTTGCGGCTTCGGCAGCTTTGCGCGTCGCTTCGTCCATGCTGTCGCCCGAACGGCTGGTACGCACCTTGCTCATATCGGTCTTTTGCTCGCGCGCCTGCTCCAGGGGTCTGCCATCGGGCAGCACGAGCGTACCCGTTGAGAGGTAGGCGGTCACTGATTCATTGATCGCAAAAATCAACTGCTCAAAGAGGTTGTACGCCTCCATTTTATAAATCACCAGGGGGTCTTTCTGCTCGAATGAAGCCGCCTGTACGGATTCTTTCAGTTCATCCATCGAGCGCAGATGCTCCTTCCATTTGTCATCGATGATCGCCAGCGAAACTGCCTTTTCAATGTCGCGCATGATCGATTTGCCATTGGTTTTCGCCGCCTGTTCGATGTCGGCAGTAACAACCATCGGGTTGGAACGCCCGTCGCTGAAGGGCACGAGAATGCGCTTGTACTGATTGCCACGGGTTTCGTGCACCCGCTTTATTTCCGGCAGCAGCATATCCTTGATCTGGTCGGCTTTGCGATGATAAAATTCGTAGAATTGATCTTCCACGATTTCTACCAAATCCTGTGGCGATTTTTCGTTGAAATCCGCCCCTTCAATTTTTGGATCAAAGCCAATAGTTGCCAGCGCTTCCCGGCGGAAAGA
>CAZFBU010000105.1:0-2221 GCA_964517175.1 uncultured Saprospiraceae bacterium | reverse complement strand
CCGGCGTCTTTCACCTGTTGTGAAATTTTGATGTCCGTACCCCGTCCCGCCATGTTGGTGGCGATGGTCACTTTGCCCGGTTTACCGGCTTCGGCTACGACTTCTGCTTCGCGCTGGTGCTGCTTGGCGTTCAGCACGTTGTGATCGAGCTTGCGCAGCTTGAGCATGCGGCTCAGTTTTTCCGACACATCGACCGAGGTGGTACCGACCAGCACCGGACGCCCGGCTTCGCTTAGTCTCAGGATTTCCTCAATGACTGCGTTGAACTTCTCGCGCTCCGTTTTGAAAACGAGGTCTTCGCGGTCATCCCGCACAATCGGTTTATTCGTCGGAATGACGACGACGTCCAGCTTGTAAATTTCCCAGAATTCGCTGGCTTCCGTTTCCGCCGTACCGGTCATGCCCGAGAGTTTGTGGTACATCCGGAAGTAGTTTTGCAGCGTCACCGTTGCGTAAGTCTGCGTGATTTCGCCAACTTTCACATTTTCCTTCGCTTCCAGCGCCTGGTGCAACCCATCCGAATAACGGCGACCTTCCATCAAACGCCCGGTCTGCTCGTCCACAATTTTTACCGACCCATCCATCACGACGTATTCCTCGTCGCGCTCGAAAAGGGTGTAAGCCTTCACCAGTTGGTTCATGGCGTGCAGGCGGCGCGATTTGACCGAAAACTCCTGCGATAATTTATTTTTGGCCAATTCTTTTTCCTGATTGCTCAGCTCTTCACTCCCTTCAATTTCGACCATGCGCAAGGTGATATCCGGCATGACGAACATGGAGGGGTCTTCCTGTCCTTTTGCCAGAAATTCAGCGCCAAGCTCGGTCAGCTCTACGTTTCGGTTTTTTTCATCAATGGTGAAATACAGCGGCTCATCCACCAGGTGCATGTTTTTGGATTGCTCCTGCATGTAGAAATTCTCTGCCTTTTGCAGCAGCACTTTCACGCCTTCCTGGCTCAGGAACTTGATGAGGGGGCGCGACTTGGGCAATGCCCGGTACGCACGCAGCAGCGCCATGCCTGCCTGACCTTCTTCGTAGCCGGTGTTACCTTCCTGAAACAGCTTTTTGGCTTCCGCCAAATACTGGCTCGAGAGCTTTTGCTGGGCGTTCATCAGGCGCTCCACGAAAGGCTTCAGCTCTACGTACTCCTGATCTTCGCTGTCCTGACCGATGGGGCCGGAAATAATCAACGGCGTTCGCGCATCGTCAATCAAAATGGAGTCCACCTCATCAATCATGGCGAAGTGCGATTTGCGCTGCACCATTTCCTCGGTCGAACGCACCATATTATCCCGCAGATAATCGAAGCCGAATTCATTATTCGTACCGTAGGTAATATCGCAATGGTAAGCATCGCGGCGCTCCTGCGAGTGCGGGCGGTATTTGTCAATACAATCGATGGTGAGCAGCAGGAACTCCATAATCGGGCCAATCCATTCCGCATCCCGCCGCGCGAGGTAGTCGTTCACCGTCACTACGTGTACGCCCTGTCCGCTCAAGCCATTGAGGTAAGCAGGCAGCGTAGCCACGAGGGTTTTACCTTCACCGGTTGCCATTTCAGCAATTTTACCGCTGTGCAGCACCATACCCCCGATCAACTGCACATCGTAGTGCAGCATATCCCAGGTGACGTCGCCGCCGGCAGCCATCCATTCGTTCTTCCAGATGGCTTTGTTGCCTTCTATTTTGAGGTAATTTTTCTTCGGATCAGCGGCAAGCTCCCGGTCGTGATCGGTGGCTGTAACGGTAATTTCTTTACTTTCCTTGAAGCGGCGCGCGGTTTCCTTCACCACGGCAAACGCCTCCGGCAGGATTTCCTTTAGCACCACTTCGAGTTCTTTGTTGCGCTCCTCCTGCAATTTGTCTGATTCTGCGAAAAGCTCTTCCTTGCGCAGTACATCTTCCTCATGGATCGCCTCTTCCTCGATGGCTTTCATTTCCGCATCAATCTCCGACAAAAACTCGGCGATTCGCTCCCGGAAGGTAAAGGTCTTCTGGCGCAGTTCGTCGTGGCTCAGGCTGTGCAGCCCAGCGAAAATTTCATTGATTTCTTCAACAATGGGGGCATATTCCTTAACATCCCGGTCGTATTTTGTACCGAAAAGATTTTGTACTGCTTTTGAAATTGAACCTAGCATATAGTGGGATTTCTTAGATTTTTAAATCGGATCACAAAGATACAATATATTTGAGTAGCGTCACCTTATAAATGTAGTGCGAA
>CAZFBU010000104.1:3880-15729 GCA_964517175.1 uncultured Saprospiraceae bacterium | reverse complement strand
GGAAGGGTGCAATTTCCAAATTCCGATTTCCGACTTCCCACTTTGAATTTAGTCTGCTTTGATATGTCGAAGCGTAAAGTAGAAAATTGCACCGTAGCCCAGGGTCAGCATCAGGTGAAAGATCAGGAACGTCGTGTTCTGAATCAAAATACCGCCAATCACACCGCCCAGGAAATACAACGCCATGAAGCCTTCCAGCAGCGTCGTCCACGACAGCTTTTTAGTCAGATATTTACTTTTCGTAAAAGAGTCCTTAATCGTCTGAATGTTGAACTTCGGCGTGCGCACGAACGGCGACTTCTTGCCGCGATAGCCCTGGATCACCGCAACGGAATTGTGTAGGGACAAGCCCATCGACAGGGCCAGAAACAGCGGAAACAGGAAGACAAATTTATACAAGGATTTGCCGAAATCCTCCTCCTGATGGCGCGCCGGCGATTGCAAGTTCGCTACGTAATACACTGCGATAATCGACAACAAACCGATCATAAACCAGGCGAAAAAGCTCTTGCTGAAGCCTTGTTCAATCAGATCGCCGAGCACGAACAACAGCGGCACGCTGAATACCCCGGCAATAAAGACGAACACAAAAACCGTACTGCTCAGCAGGTGCACCGTACCCTGGATTTTTTGCCACAGCGTCAGGTTCGATTTCCAGACCGTGGGTAGCATTTTCTTGGCCGTTTCTGCGCCGCCCTTCATCCAGCGGAATTGCTGCGACTTCAGGCTGCTCATCTCCGCCGGAAGCTCTGCCGGTGAACCGACCTCTTCCAGGAATTTGATCTTCCAGCCCTTCAACTGCGCGCGGATGCTCAGGTCGAGGTCTTCGGTCAGCGTATCGGCTTCCCAGCCACCGGCTTCATCAATCGTTTCCCGGCGCCAAACGCCCGCCGTGCCGTTGAATTGCAGCAGGTAATTACCCGCTTCGCGGCCTTTCTGTTCGACGGTAAAATGCACGTTCAATTGCAATGCTTGTAGCTTGGTAATCAAGGAGTAATCCTCATTAATGTGCTCCCAGCGCGTTTGCACAACGCCTACTTTCGGATCGTCGAAATAGGGAATCGTGACCTTGAGGAAATCTTTGCGAGGCAGAAAATCGGCATCGAAAATAGCAATGAACTCACCTTTCGCATAAGGCATCGCTTCCTGTAGCGCGCCGGCTTTGTAGCCTTTGCGATCTACGCGGTGGATGTGCTCGATGTTCAAGCCTTTCGCTTTCCATTCTTCCACCTTTTTGCGGGTGATTTCGACCGACTCGTCCGTGGAATCATCCAGCACGTGTACTTCAAAGCGGTCGCGTGGGTAGTCAAATTGAGCGATATTGTCAATCAGACGTTCCACGACGTACATTTCATTAAAAATCGGTAATTGCACCGTTACGAACGGATAATCTTCTTCGTTTGTGTGGGTTTCGTTTTGCGCAGCTTCCAAAGAAGCCCGCTCTACCAGATCCGACGGAGAAAGATGCTCACCTTGTTTGTTTGCTGCTTTTTTGTAATGATACAGCAGGTTGAATTGCATCACGCAGTACATGGTGATGTAGATCAGCGCTGTGCTGTAAATTACGAGAACCGCATAAGCCAATACAGACATTGTTGCGAAGTTTTGATTTTAATTTTGTTGTCCCGAAGGGATGCCCTCGGCATTATTCGTTATGGCGTTACCTGGGTGTAGTTCAGTAGCTAATGAATGAGCCAAATAACACAAATAACAATTAACCAATAACACACTATAATAACTTAAATATCGTCCATAATATTTTGTGCCCGGCCAGTACACTACCCCGCACCGTGCCCGACACCTTTGAGGTGCCAATCCGCTGGCGATAACTCACCGGCACTTCCTTCGTGCGAAAGCCCATTTTGGCGGCTTTCACCTGCATTTCCACCGTCCAGCCGTAGTCCCGATCCTGCATATCGAGTTTAAGCAATTTATCAAACTTAATTGCCCGGAAAGGACCAAGATCAGTGAAATGATAGCTATAAAACATGCGTATCAGATTTGTAGCCAGCCAGTTGCCAAAAATCTGCTGCGGCATCATCGCGCCGCGCTCCATGTCGCCCAGCACGCGCGAGCCGATGACCAGGTCCACATTTTCTTCGACGATCGGGTGGATCAACTGGGGAATTTCTTCGGGATAGTCGGAGTAATCCGCATCGATGAATACGACAATATCCGGGTTTTCTTTCTTGCTTTTGAGGTGATCAATTCCGTTCAGGCAAGCATTTCCATAGCCCATTTCACTGATTTCCAGCACCGTAGCTCCTCCCATCCGGGCAACCTGCGCCGTCTGGTCTGTGCTGGCGTTATTGCAAACTACAACTTCTCTTACCAATCCTCTTGGTATATTTGCCAGAACCAACCCAATGGATTGTTCTTCATTATGCGCCGGTATGATGACATCAATTACAGGTCTGTTCAAGCCAAAAAAATTTAATTCTAAACGGAGCTTTACCGCATTATTACCGCATGTCTTTGCCCCAATACTTCAATGCGCTTCCTTTTCGCTCCTATATGACGAAAAACCAATGCAAAAGTAGCGGTTTTCCGTCAATTTTTTTATCCAATTCGAGGTAAGTTACGATTTCCACTAATTAAACACCTTCCGGGAGCGGACAGTTCCGTTTTTTTTAACCTTGCGGGCGTTAATTTACTAAATCCGCCCTATATGGAAGGCTTGCCCCCGTTTATTCTAAATCCGTTGCAGCAGTTCCGGTCGTTCGTGGTAAACTTTTATCACCAATTCTCCGAAGAGCGTATTCGCCCAGGCAAACCAACTGCGGGTAAAGCTCGATGCGTCGTCTTTGTCAAATGATTCGTGCATGAAGCCCGTGCCGGCGTGCGTCGCCCGCAGCATCCGCAGGCAATGCAGAATTTCCTGATCGTCAACGCTGGTCATTGCGCGCAAAATAATACCCATCGGCCAGATGCGGAACTTGTCGGTATGGGGGCTTCCCTGGCCTTCGGCGGCTTTCCCTCGGATAAAATAAGGATTGTGGTCGCTCAGCAAAAACTTCCGCGTGCGGCGGTAGAGCTTGTCGGTTGGTTCGTGCGCACCCAGGTATGCGAGCGACATCAGGCTGGGCACATTGGCATCATCCTGGAAGAGTTGGTTGCCAAAGCCGTCCACTTCATAGGCATAAATTTTACCAAAATCGAGGTGTTTGGAAATAGCGTACGCCCGGATTGCGGCATCTACCTCATCGGCAAGAGCATTACATTCATTGGCGAAAGCCAGATCATTTAGCACGTTGCTATAAATATCCGCTAGGTGGCGTAGTTCGAGTACTGCAAAAACATTGGACGGAATCAGAAAAGGCAGCACCGTCGCGTCATCGCTGGGGCGAAACATGGAAGCGATGAGGCCTACCGGTTTGATTTTGTGCCCACGACCATTGAATGGGGGCGCGTCAATCGTCCGGGAGGTATGCCGGATGAAAAAGTAAGGACTTTCGCCATCTTTGCGCTGTTCAGTTCGGAAAGTTTGCACAATCAGGCGCATCGCCCGGTCCCAGTCGGCATCAAAAAGCGAAGCATCACCGGTAATTTTGTAGTATTCGTTTGCCAGCCGAATGACGTAGCAGAGCGAGTCAATTTCCCACTTACGTTCGTGCACGCCGGGCAGCATTTGCGGACGGTCGTCGCTCCATTCCGAAACTTTGGTTACATCTTTGTAAAAAGCATTGGCGTAGGGGTCGAGCAGAACGCACTGCGTTTGGCGGTTGATTAATCCCTGAACCAGGCGTTTCAAATCAGCATCCTGACGTATCAGCGGCAAATAAGGCCACACCTGAGCGGTAGAATCACGCAGCCACATGGCATCGATATCGCCGGTGATGACGAACGTGTCCGGCTTGCTGTTGATGGTGTCCAGTTCTACGGTGGTATCAAGCGTATTGGGATAGCAATTTTCAAACATCCACGCCAGTTCCGGGTCTCTGATAGCAGCTTTCACCTGATCGATCGTAGCTTCTACGGCCGGAGAAGTGAAATTGCGCTCGGGAACGGGCGGGCGCTTGCTGGTAAATTTGTTGGCATTCCACCTCGGGAAAGCAGGAGAAATGCTGAAACCCAGGGCTGTGAATCCGGTCAGTTCGACAAATTTGCGACGTTGCATGGCTTTTTTTACGAAAGTAGGAAAAAATACGCATTCGCCGAAATCCGTTGCTATTCCTCCTTCCGTTCGTAGCAGCCGATGTCGGGCGTCATTGCGTCGCGCATCGCACCTTCCAGATCAATATCAACCACTCTGGGGAAAAGAATTGGTTTTGCCATACCGTCGGCAAGCGAGAGCGTGTCGAGCCGGTAATCATCATCGTTGGCATCCACAAAAAGCGGGTCACTGCGCTGTCCGTTAATGCAGGGCTTGCAGATATCCTCAAAGAAATTGGCATACAGCCCACTGCGGGAGGTCAGCAAATCCCGCACTTTGACAACACAATCCTCGAATTTCACATTGAACCGCAGCGGATCCTCCCCGGCGCGGGCATCGGCCAGATCAATTTCGTCATTTTGCGAACCAAAAATGATGGAGTTTTTGAATCGCGCATTCAGCCGGAACTCAGCCGCTACGCTGCAATCAGATGTATAGCAGAAAAAATTACTCATGCCCAGGGCCGAGGCATTTACGCCGTAGCTGGCAATGGTGCAGTACGTAAAGTCGTAATCGCCGCCCAGCGTGAGCAATACGGACGTAGCGCCGCTGTTGTAAATCAGGCAGTTTTCGGCAGTAATATTGCTGTGAAAGCCAATCAGTCCGCTGCTGGCAGTGTTGTAAATCTGCGTATTGCGGGCAGTCAATTCGGCGGTAGAATCCACAAAAATGCCGAAGCGGCTGTTCCGCACAGTGGCGTATTCGATGAGGTTGCCGCGGCTGCCGCGCCCAATTACGATGCCATTCCACTGCCCGGCTGCGTCGAGAAAGTTTTCCTCCAGCCGGTCGCCCTGAATGATAACCGGGTTTTCTTTGGTACCTTGAATGGTGAGCTTGCCGCCGGATTCAATCAGTAGCAGCCCATCGTTATAAACATTAAGCGCCGTATCCTGCATATTATTGATAACCGTATCGCGCGCCACGCCCCCGTGCACGTACACCCGCGCACCAGCGGGAATGACCAGTTCGCAGTCCTGAATTGCCACCACGCCGTAAATGACATAGGGCTTGGGGTTGTCCCATACGACCCGCCCGTCATTGCAGGTGAGACGTACCTGCACGCCTTTGTTGAAGCGGCTGGGAAAGTAGTTGGCGTTTTGCCCCCAGGCTTCCACTTGCACCAACTGCGTATTGCCATTGGTTTCAAATACGATGCGATCTTCGATGACAAAAGGGCTGACCGAAAGCGGATCGTCCGGATTGACGGTCACTTCTGCAAAGACGTAGATGCTATCGTTGGCAAGTACTTCCACGTCGCGCTGGGCATTGCCGGGAATGCCGTCCACATTCATGCGGAAACGCGTTTCGTTGCCGCTTTCCAGAAAGATGTTGGAAATGCGGATTGCTTTGTCATTGCGGTTGTAAATTTTGAAAAACCGGGTGGCGGAGCCAAGCTCAGTAAACACGGTATCGAAGCGGAGTGTATCGAGCGAGAATTCCAGTTTGGCATTGCCATCGGTCGTGAATTCAAATTCATCCCGAAAGCAACTGGACATTCCGAAAATTAGTAGCACGGTGAAAATGATTCCGGGCGCGAGGTATTTCATAGAAAGAATTGTCAATTGATGATTCTTGAAATTTGCAACTACTAAAACGGCAAAATGCTCGTTTCAGTACGCGGCAAAAATACATCGCTCTGGCTAATATTTTACAGGAATTGCAGAATTCGTCGGGAAGACGAAGAAAAGCGAAGCAAGAAAAAGAAGAAGCCGTGGCTGGTGGAGACCACGGCTTTATGTGTTTTACGCGCCCATGCCGCCATCGGCTACGTACATGGCGCCTGTGGTGTAGCTACTTTCATCGCTGGCCAGGAAGAGCGCCAGGTTGGCAATTTCTTCCTCCTGCCCGTAGCGTCCCAGCGGCACCTGCTGTTCGAAGCCGGCGTGCACGCTGTCCGGATCGTCCGGGTTGAAGCCCTTTTCGATGGAGTTCATCATACGGCTGTCGATTACGCCGGGGTGCAGGCTATTCACCCGGATGCCCTGCGGCGCGCCTTCCAGGGCTGCTGTGCGCATAATGCCGATCACCGCGTGCTTGCTGGTGGTGTAAGCCACAAAATTGGGCGTGCCCTGCAGCCCGGCTACCGAAGAGGTAATGATAATGCTGCCACCATTCTTCGCCATTTCGGGCATCACGTATTTCATACCCAGAAAAACGCCTTCCACATTAACGCTCATCACTTTCTGAAAATCCTCCAGGGGGTAGTCGCCGATGGGCTTTACCGCACCTTCAATACCGGCATTGTTGAAAAATACATCCACCCGCCCCCAGGCGTCGAGTGTGGCTTGTACGTATTTTTGTACGTCTTTGGGGTTGGTAACATTTGCCACGACATACTTTGCATTATCGGTATTCAGTTCGGCTACACACTTTTGCAGTTTGGTTTCGTCCAGGTCCGTAAGCATTACTTTCGCGCCTTCGGCAACGAATCTTTTGGCAGTGGCAAAGCCAATTTCACCGGCTGCACCGGTAATGATTGCCACTTTGTCTTTTAATCTTGACATGTTTGTTTATTTTAGGTTGGATAATATGTTTGTAATTTCAACGAGGCGGTGCAGACATTGTTTACACCCTACTCGGATAAAACTTTACGTACCGAAAGAATCCGGCGAACTTGGAAGTGTGCCAGGCTTAATGCTGGCTTTTTATCGCTTCCTCCCGCAAATTCCGCAACAACAACCACCCAAACGCCAAACTCCCCGCCGCCACGATCATGTAAAACGGCAGCAGCGGATCGGGTGTTTCCACCAGTTTTCGGGCATTGATGAGGAGGGTATTCGTGGTGAGCACCAAGCCATAGGTCGCTCCCTTCACCAGCATGAGCGCTGCAAGTACATAACCCCAGGCACGGCGTTGCCACAGCAAAATACCACCGAGCATAGATGCCGGAATCACGAAGGATAAATCCAGCGCGAAGATCAGACTGGGCATTTCGGGTACTGCGCCGGTGAGGATGAAATTAACGCACTGCCCGCCTTCTACGATCAAAAGGGGCAACGTGATAAAAATCAAAAATCCGCTGATCCAGCGCACGGGTGCGCGGTCGCTAAAATTTTGGCGAATGTCTTCTAAATTCAAATGGTACAATCCCAGAAACAATGCGTACATCGACAGCGTGAACAGCGCCACATACAGCAGGAAAAAGGCATTGAAAACCGCGCCGAATAAGTAGAATGCGTAATTATACAGCATGTACCACAGTCCGCCCAGCCAGATCAGTTGCGCCCGCTGCGAGCCGCGCCGACTTCGCCACAGTGCAATGGCAAGCATCGGCACCACCGCGACCAGCGTTACCCAGTCATTGCCGTACCAGGCGGTTCGGAAAAATTCATCGGTTTCCTGATAAATATTCGGGAACAACAAGCCGCCGCCGCTGGCAATTATTGCCAACGCAACAATCATCCACGATAGCTTCCACAAAATGCTCATGTTTGAGGATAGCATGATGGTGTCGTTTGGTTTCAACCAAATTAGCCAACAAAAGGTGGACAGGCAATGATTTTTGTTAACCAGAAGTGCTGATTTTTACAAATGCTCCAACTCCCGCACCCCCAGCCACGCCATTAACCCCATGCCGATTTCCAGCGCCTGTTCGTCAATGTCGAACGTCGTTGTATGCACGGGCGAGGTGATGCCTTTGGCGGCATTACCCGTGCCCAGCCGATAGAAGCAAGCGGGCATTTGCTGCGAATAGTAGGCGAAGTCCTCCGCCGTGAGGCGAATGGGCAGATCGACGACGTTCTCCGCGCCGAGGAATTCTTCCGCCGCCCGCCGCGAGCGGGCCGTGAGCGCTTCGTCATTGAGCAAAACCGGGTAGCCGACGTCGATATAAAAATCGCAACTGCCGCCCATGCCCTCGGCGATGCTCGTTGCCAATTGCTTCATGCGCTCGTGTGCCTTAAAGCGCCAGGTTTCATTCATGGTGCGGAAGGTCCCCGTCAGTTTTACTTCATCGGGGATGATGTTGGTAGCGCCGCCGGTCGAATTGATCTTGCCGAAGGTCAGCACCGCCGGGATCGTCGGGTCGATGTTCCGACTCACAATTTGCTGCAATGCCACCACGATGTGCGAAGCGATCAGCACCGGATCAACGGCATCGTGCGGCATGGCGCCGTGCCCCCCCTTACCGGTAATGGTGACGTACAGCTCATCCGCAGAAGCCATGTACTGCCCCGCCCGAAAGCCGACCTTGCCGACCTCCAGCGGCGGATGTACGTGCTGCCCAAAAATACTCGTCGGTTTCGGATTTTCCAATACGCCCTCTTTGATCATGATCGACGCACCGCCGGGCGTTTTTTCTTCGCCGGGTTGGAAAATGAGTTTAATCGTTCCGGAAAATTCCTGGCGCAGTTCCTGTAAAATTTTCGCTGCGCCCAGTAGGGAAGCTGTGTGCACATCGTGCCCGCAGGCGTGCATAACTCCTTCATTTTGAGATTTGTAAGGAACATCGTTTGCTTCGAGAATGGGCAATGCGTCTATATCCGCACGCAATGCAACGACCCGGCTGTCCGGTTTTTTTCCTTTGATTAAACCTACTACGCCATGTTCCGCCATGCCGTGCTCGTACGGAATGCCAAATTCCCGAAGTTTCTGAGCGATAAACTTGCCGGTTTCTTCCTCTTGAAATGAGAGTTCCGGATGCTGATGAATGTGACGCCGGATGTTCACAACCTCCGAAAAATACTGCTGTGCCAGCGTTTTTATTTTTTCTTTTAGCATGTGTTATGAATACAGTTATAGTTTTCCAAAATACAGAACGGTATCGTACCAATGGATAATTTTACCGCCCTTCTGAAAACGCTCAAAGATAAGCGGAAGTGCCTCCATTGCTGCATGGAACCGGGAATCATTTTCCGGCAAAGCGTAGGAACAGGATAAATATCTGCCTTTTAGCCCTTCAAAATCAAAAACTTGCGCATGGTCGAACACGACGCGTTGCCAATTTTTCGGACCAAAAAAACGATCAAAAACGATACTGGCCGGATACCCCGATCGGTATCAAATATAATGCTCCACCGTGCGTGAAAATCGCTCTTTCGCATCTTTTTTCATCTCTTTTATTTTGAGTTATCCCGAAATAATCAATTTATATGACGCTATAAACCAGATTTACTCAGATTTTTATACTGCGAATTGATTTTTGTCATTGATTTTTATTTTGAGCAGACCTATTTTTGTCGTCAAATGCCACTTTTTTAGCAATAATTTGAAAAAAAATTGCGCTTTTCAAAATTAGTATAAAAAGCTAGAAAAGACGATCTGTTCAGAATTTATAAACTGCATTCATACGTTCAGCGATTTTATTTATTGATTTTCGGTTTATACAAAGAAAAAAAAGTGCCGCTTGTACACCCTTTTTCGACCGTGGTTAACAATTTTATAATCATTTTTGCTTGACAATCAGAAAGCTACATTCTATTTTTGTCTTGGATTTAATCTTTGTGTATAACTTACACTTACTAATTTACACCATAATTCTTATTTAACCACATTAACCGGAAAAGCAATGCTCAAAAAGCAGTATTTAAAAAACAAACCCATTTGTAAAGTTACGTTCACGCTTCCAATAGAAGCCGCACCGGATGCCAGTGAAGTGCGCCTGCTGGGCGACTTTAACAACTGGAGCTGGGACGATGCCGTGACTTTGCAACTCAACAAAGCGGAATACACCGTGATCATCGAACTGGAAGCGGGACGCCGCTACGAATTCCGCTACCTGATCGACAGCCACATTTGGGAAAATGATTGGGCTGCCGACGATTACGTACCCTCGCCCTACGATGGGATTTACAACTCCGTTGTGCTGATTGAACCTGTCGAAATAGAACAACCGGTAGCAAAAGCGACACCCAAAAAGAAGGCAGAACCCAAAAAGAAAGCTGCTCCCAAGAAAAAAACCAGCGCCGACAAGGATGACCTGCGCAAGATCGAAGGCGTGGGACCAAAGATCGCGACTTTACTGAATGAAGCGGGTATTTTGACGTTCCAGGATTTGGCGAAAGCCAAGAACAAAAAGCTCGTCGAAATTCTGGAAGCCGCCGGTAGCCGTTACAAAATGCACGACCCAACCACCTGGCCCGAGCAGGCAAAACTAGCCGCAGCAGGCAAGTGGGAAGAATTAAATACACTACAGGAAGAACTAAAGGGCGGAAAACGAAAGTAGGTTGGGTTGAAGAGTTTATTTATCCGCCTTTGGCGGAAGAGTTGAATCGTTGATTACATCAACCCTTCAACTCTTCAACCTTTCAACTTCATAAAAGCCATTTTATTTCAAAACCATATAACCATTTAATCATGATTTCCAAGCAATTTATGAAAAGCAAGCCGGTATGTAAAGCAACCTTTACTTTGCCGGTGGACGTAGCGCCAGAGGCGAAGAATGTTCAGGTTCTCGGCGAATTCAACGGATGGAATCCGGAAGATGCACCAAAAATGAAGAAGCAGAAAAACGGCTTCTTCAAGGCGGTTGTAGAACTGGAAACCGGCAAGGAATACCAGTTTCGTTACCTCGTAGATGGCGAAACCTGGCTGAATGACCAGGAAGCAGACAACTACGTTGCCTCTGAGTTTGGCACCGAAAACTGCGTCATCAGCACGTTGAACTAAATCTTACCGTTTAATTTTTCCTTTTTCAATCAGGGCTTGCGCCGTAAGGGTGTGAGTCTTTTTTTATTGGCTGCAAAATTTTCAATGCACGCACCGTACCGCCGAAAGAACCGTTCATTATGAAAATTTGAACAGCTCATGCAGTTTTTATCTAAATTTATATCAATTTGGAAGTCGGAAGTCGGAAATTGCGCCGAGGCATCCCTTCGGGGGAAAACCGTAAATAATTGGAAATCAATTTTTAAAGAACTTATCCATACGACATTATCAGTTGAAATTGGTATTGCTCCGTTTTCCTATAAACGTTCACCGTTTAACAAAGAGGTTGAAAAGCGGCTCGTTGATATAGAGATTGCGCTTGCCAAGCTGGTACTTTTTCAAAAAGCCAGCTTCCTGAAGTGTTTCCAGGTACTTTCGAGCCGTCAAATAACTTACCCCTAAGTCATTTTGTAGATAGTCAATTTTGGTGTACGGATGCTTGAATAGATTTTCCAATAGGTCTTTGCTGTACATTCTGGGAAACTGCGCTCGAATCTCGCGCTTGTAATCATCCATCAATTGGCGAATTTGTCCAATTAAGTCAATCGTTTCCTCTGCGGTATCTGCCACACCGTCGAGCATGTACAAAATCCATTCTGGTGCGCACCTCTTGCAACAGTCGGTAATAATCGGCTTTGTGCTGGATGATATAACGACTCAAATATAAGATTGGCAAACCCAGCAAGCCTTTCATCGTGAGATACAAAATAGACATTTTTCTATTTACCAATACAAAAGTTAGAAAAGATATTCTCTAACAAATCATCGACAACTACTTCCCCCGTTATCTCACCGAGGTGCGCCAGTGCACGGCGGATGTCCATCGCCAGAAAATCGCCGGTAATGCCAACCTGCAACCCATTTAGTACGGATTGCAAGGCTTCGTCTGTTTTTTGCAGGGCTTCGTAGTGGCGGGCATTGGTCACAACGGTTTGATCGAAGCTGAGTTTACCGGAAATCGCCACCTCGTAGATTTTGTCCTTCAGGTATTCGATGTTCATCTGGTTGATGGCGGAAATGGGCACGAAGTTTTCTTTGGTGATGGGTGATG
>CAZFBU010000104.1:0-3780 GCA_964517175.1 uncultured Saprospiraceae bacterium | reverse complement strand
TTCATCTGGTTGATGGCGGAAATGGGCACGAAGTTTTCTTTGGTGATGGGTGATGGGTGATGGGTGATGGGCGTTGCAGCATTTCCCACCTCCGACTTCCGACTTCCGACTTCCGACTTCCCGCTTCCGACTTCCGCATAATGTTCCCACTTGGCATAAGGATTCAAATCCATTTTATTGGCAACGACAAGCAACTGCACGCCCGGGTGCGCCAACTTCGCCAGGTCTTTATGCACTTCCTCCGGCGGGGTTTTTATGACGTCGAACAAATAAACCAATACCGCTGACTGCTGAATTTTCTGCATGGTTTTTTCTACGCCAATGACCTCGATCTGGTCCTGTGCTTCGCGAATGCCGGCGGTGTCGATCAGGCGGAATTGCACACCCTTGATATTCAACACCTCCTCAATCGTATCGCGCGTGGTGCCCGCAATATCGCTCACAATGGCGCGCTCTTCATTTAGCAAGGCATTTAGTAAAGTAGATTTTCCGGCATTGGGGCGCCCGGCGATCACTGTGCTGACGCCGTGTTTAATGACATTTCCGAGTTGAAATGATTGTAATAAAGTTGAAATGAGCTTTTGAATTTTTGCAACCAGAGCCTTCAAATCATCCCGATTCGCAAATTCGACATCTTCTTCACCAAAATCGAGCTCCAGTTCGATCAAGCTGGCAAAATTGATCAGTTCTTCGCGCAACCGCTGAATTTCATTGCTAAATCCGCCCCGCATTTGCCGCAAGGCAATCTCGTGTGAAGAAGCTGATTCTGAGGCAATTAAATCAGCAACCGCTTCCGCTTGCGACAAGTCCATGCGACCGTTCAGGAAGGCGCGTAGCGTGAATTCGCCGGGCTTTGCCAAACGAGCATCATGTTTGATAAATAACTGAATAATTTGCTGAATAATATAATTCGAACCATGACAAGATACCTCCACCACATTTTCTCCGGTGTAAGATTTCGGAGCTATAAATAGCGACACCAGCACTTCGTCCAGTATCTGCTCGCCATCGCGAATGGTACCGAAATGAATGGTGTGCGTGGACTGCTGCGTCAGATCTTTTCCGTGAAAAACGGCGTTCACAGTATCAATCGCATCCGCACCAGACAGCCGGATCACACCGATAGCGCCTACACCCGAGGGTGTGGCAAGGGCAACGATGGTATCTTGTAAATTGGTATTTGCGTACATTTTGAAATTCGAAGTCCGAATTTTGATTTACGAATTAACGTCTGAGTGGGAGTTTAGGTTTCAATGTACTGGAAAAGCACTCTTGCCGCTTCTTCCAGGCTCTTACCGAAAGTAAAAATGCCCTCCGGATGCCCTGACATGACAAATATTTTTGCTTGTCGCAAATTTGTGGTTTTCAATAAATCCACAATGGAATATGCCATTTCCGGTGTGCCGTAGGGAGCGCCGTCATCCGTGGTCGGAACCTGGTGCAACAGCTTTTCCCAAAGCTCCGCATGATGCACATGGATCACTCCATTTACTTCCGGGCAATTTAGATAAATAACCGCGTGGCTCATGCTCTCAGAAGAGGCGATAATCGGTCCTTCGCACCAAACCGTATTTTCTGCAATATCTACATTGGTGACAATCGTAAAATGGGTTGGTTGCAATGTTGGAAACTGCCCGGTGGCAGATCCCGAAATGATAAACTGGCCTTTCACATTCCAGCGTTGACTGATATTGCCATAGCCGATACCGTTGGCATATACCCCAATGAGTTGGCGTTGGTACAAGGCTTGTCGCCAATGCTGCAATGCCTGCAAATGCGCCGTGGGCAAGGGTTTTGCCGCTGTGCGGTATGCTTGAAATTTGATGTAGCCTTCGTCCATATTCAGACACCAGGTGACAGATTTGAGATGCCAGACTTCTCTGGAAATAGCGACAATAACCCTTTCGCGCTCGCTTCACAAATGCCGCGATCCGTAATCAGCCCCGTCACCAAGCGCGCAGGCGTTACATCGAAGCCGTAATTCGCTGCCGGACTATCAGGCGGCGTGATGAGCACTTTGTTATGCTTCTCACCATCCCAGCCGTGGACGTATTTTACCTCATCGGGATTGCGTTCTTCAATCGGAATTTCCTTTACCCCGTCCCGCACCTTCCAATCGATGGAAGAAGGTGGCAGCGCCACGTAAAAGGGCACGTCGTTATCCTTCGCGGCAAGCGCCTTGAGATACGTGCCGATCTTATTTGCCACATCACCTGAAGCCGTCGTGCGATCTGTACCAACGATGACCATATCCACCATGCCGTGTTGCATCAAGTGCCCACCGGCATTGTCCGTAATGACTGTATGCGGCACGCCGTGTTCGCCAAGCTCAAATGCAGTGAGGTTCGCGCCCTGATTACGCGGGCGGGTTTCGTCCACCCAGACGTGCACGGGAATGCCCGCATCGTGGGCAAGGTAAATCGGCGCAGTCGCGGTGCCATAGTCGATACAAGCGATCCAGCCGGCGTTGCAATGAGTGAGCACGTTCACCGGCTCGCCGTTTTTGCGGGCGGCAATTTTCCTGATAATTTCCAACCCATGCTCGCCAATACTGCGGCAACTCGCTTCGCTCTCATTCGCAAAATCCTGCGCCGCCTGCAGCGCCGCCTGTACTTTTGAGGGTTTATCCAAAACGGAATTTATCGCAGCCAGAGATTTATCAATGGCATAAAACAAATCCACCGCCGTTGGGCGCGTTCGGCGCAACTGCTCCGCAGCGTCATTCAGATGAGCCTCAAAATCAGCCTGTTGCAGCGCCTCCTGCGAGGCGATGTACAAGCCATAAGCCGCCGTAGCCCCAATGAGCGGTGCGCCGCGCACGTGCATTTCGCGGATGGCGTTGACAAAATCCTCGAGTTTGGTCAGATATTCAATCACCAGTTCGTGCGGTAGCCAGCGCTGATCGAACGTCCGCACGGTCGCTTCGTCCTGCAGCCAGATGGTGCGATAATGTTGTCCTTGTATTTTCATTGGAATCGTTTGCTGTTGCGATGTTTTACACAATTCCATACAAAGGTAAGGCAGAAATGGGTGCATTTCAAAATTTCGCTAAATTAGCAAAAAAAAGAAAAAAGATGACAAAATCAGAGTACATAGCCCTGTGCGAGGCACAATGGGAAAAAATAGAAAAGATCAAAGCGACTTCCACGCTGTATGAACATGAAAAACAACTGGATGCGATGTTGGTAAATTTCGGCAAGGAACTATTGAAACAAAGCCACGTAAGCCATTGGCTGAAAGTGCTGCGTCCGCTGCTGCAAAAAGCCATAGAAGACTTGCATTGCCAGCCGGCACAGGACATGGACGAACTAATCCGGCTGTTTCGACAGCGCCGGGACGGGGCTGATTCCGACCAGGGCTACCGACCCGCTGGCGTCCACTGTATGGAACCATTCAAGGCGAGGCGAAAACACCCGCTAAGCCCTTTCCAGAAGCAGTATAACACCTGGTGCAATTCCATGCGTAGCGTAGTGGAACATGCCATTGGTGGTGTCAAACGGCTGGCTTTACTTACCCAGCCCATGCGTTACTGGAAACAGGAAGTTCGCCATCAAATTTTCGTCATTGGTTGTGGTTTGCACAACCTCAGAGTCCGCTTTCGAACCCGCGCTTACGTGCGTGGAGCACAGCGCGTGCGCGCACATCTAACATCTTAGTTTTTATAAACTTTATTCTATCACAACTTTTTTAGCCTGTCTATTCTTTTACTATTCACGAAAGTCCCCCCAGAAAAACCCCCGGAAACCCGCTGCGGCGCTTCCGGGTTCTTAAAGAATGAAG
>CAZFBU010000103.1:7163-15915 GCA_964517175.1 uncultured Saprospiraceae bacterium | reverse complement strand
GGTGCTGTACCAGTTTTTGCCGCGCAGCGATCCGCTTTCGCTGATTTCATCAAAAGTGGCGCTGGTGAGGCGATCGAGGAAGTCGTACTGGAAGCCGTAAGTTTGTCGCTCGCGCCCGCGGGTGCGCCAGATGATTTGCCCGATGTTGCCATTTTTCTGATCCTGAGCGCCCACGCTGGAGCCATCGGTGTTGTCGTATTTCAACGCCAGGTGGAACAGGTCGTTGTTATCCAGGGTCGTGCTGGAAGTGGGATTGGGTAGTGTATCCGAGCAGGTTGGCATCGCCAGTGCGCCGCCGCCGAGGCTGGCATCATTGATGGCGCTGAGGAAGCCATTGGGCAGGTAGGTATAATCCAGGCTTTGCAGGAAACCGGCACCCACTTTGCCGATATTCTTCTCGCTGATCTGATCTTTGGGCGTGTAGTGCAGCTCGCTCAGTTGCACCTTCGTGCCGCCGTTGATCTGGTGATAATTTTCGGTCATTCGACCCACGTGGTCATAGACTAAGCGCGAGATACAGGCACGGCGCAGACAGCATGCCGGGGGCGAGATTTGCGAAATCTTTGAGCTTTCGCAAATTCGCTGGCCGGGCGGTTATTTTACCTGAATTTCTACGATGGGAATTTTGATTTCGACACGGGTGCCGGTTTGGGGGGCTTGCAGGTCGATGGTATTGACGAAAACTTCCGTGTCTTTGGCGTTGTGCAGAATTTGCAGGCGCTTTTCGGTGATGTTGGTGCCTTTGGAGCGGTGGTTTTGGTACTGGGGGTCCTGCAGGCGAAGCTGGCGGGCTTTTTCGCGCCCGATGCCGTTGTCTTCGACCACGCAGAGGATGGTGTCGTCGTTGAGGAGTGAAAACTGCACGTGCACAAATCCGTCTTCCTTGGTGCGCAGCCCGTGCTCGATGGCATTTTCGACGTAGGGCTGCACGATCATGGTGGGCACGCCGAGGATGTCTTCTTCTATTTCGTCGTCCACGTCGATGCGATAGCGCAGACGCCCTTCAAAGCGGAGCTTTTCGTTGATGTAGAGGTAGTCTTCCAGAAATTCGAGTTCTTTTTCGAGCGAGATGATTTCCAGGTCGGAGTAGTCGAGGCTTTGGCGCATGAGTTTGGCAAACTTGGCGAGGTACTTGGCTGCCGAGGAAATTTCGTTGGAAGTGATGTAATGTTGTATGGCGTTGAGGGCATTGTACATGAAGTGGGGGTTCATTTGCGCACGCAATGCCTTGAGTTGGAGGCGGGTGGCTTGGAGGCGAAGCAGTTCGGCTTCCTGCTTTTTCTTTTCGGCTTCGTATTTGATTTCGAGTTCGAGCTGCTTGCGGCGTTCGAGTTGTTCGAGGTATTGCTCCTCCATGCGGCTGTGCAGTGCGTGGTATTCATAGGCATTTTTGTAATCTTCCCGTTCGGCGTACAGCCCGGCGATATCCTTGCTGACGTTGGAAAGCTGCTTGTAGTCCTCAATTTCGCGGGCGTACTCGAAGGCGCGCTCGTAGTGCTGCATGGCGCGGGTGGCGTCGTTGAGTTCGTCGTACAAACGCCCCCGCCACGATTCTATATTGGAAAAGTTGTAATAATCCGTTTCGGATTTTTCTTTGTAAAGGCTTTCCGCCAGTTCGAAGAGCTGGAGTGCCTGCTCGTATTCCTTTTTTTCCAGGTGGCAAAGCCCTACGTTGGCGTAGGCGCTGGCGCGTGCCTGCTGGCTCTGGTCGTCGGCTACGTCAATGGCTTTGCGGAAGTAGTTTTCAGCGTTTTCGTAATCGCTGATGGCGAGATAGCCATTGCCAACGTTGAGGTAGTGCCAGGAGAGACGGGTGCGCATACCAACCGACCGGCAGATGTCCACCACTTTCAGATAAGACCGGATGCTTTTTTCGTAGTCGTCGTTGCGTTCATACACTTTTCCCAACCCGCTGTGTATCAGCGTGAAGAAGTACTGATCCTTGAGGGTGAGGGGTGTTTGGGAAGCGGAGATTTTTTTATCGGCTTCCAGAAAAAACTCGATGGCGCTGGAGTAATTCGCATAGTGCAGATACATGTAGCCTTCCCGGCAAATGATACGGGCCATCAGTCGGTCGTCGGGGAAGTTTTTCAGCAGCCGGGTGGCTTTTTCCAGATAGTCGAGGGCGGCTTCCATTTCTTCGAGGTTCATGCAGGTGCCGGCATAGTCGATATAGACTTCCGCCAGTTGCTTGGCGGCGCCGCGTTCTTCCAGTAGTTCGATGGCTTTTTTGAATTCCTGCTCGGCTTCCTCGAAGTGGTAGAGCTGGTTATCAACGGTGGCTTTATTGAGGTGGTAGTTGAGCTGAAAGTCGAGATTGTCATGCTGCGCGAGGATGCGCTGCTGTTCGGCGAGCAGTTCCTGCGCTCGGGTCACGTTGGTGAAGGCGTAGTAGCTGGCCATGTTATCAATCAGAAACAGGCGCTGCATCGGATCTTTCTGGCGCGGAAGTTTTTGTTCCAGTTGATTGATACTCAGTAAAGTAGGGGCTATTGACGTCATAATGGTGTAAAAATGCAAAAGGACTACATTCTCATTCGTTGAATGTAGTCCTCCCATGCGTTTGTATGTTCAAAAAAAAGCAATTACTGAGGCAGAATACCGCCGCAGCCATTGTTGTGTTTCTTTTTGTCCTTACCACTTTTACCGCCGGTGATTTTGTTCATATCACCCTTCGGAATTGGCTTCAGACCTTTGTCTTTTTGAATTTCTTTTAAATTCTTTTTTGATTTCCCCATAGCATACTTTTTTTAGTACACTGGATGTGTCCTGTTTAACAAGTCTTCTGGTTTAACAGTCTAAAGATACGAAATAAAATCGGTGCCTGAAACAGTTTACACCCTGTGTACTCACATTTTTAATTAACACATAAATGATGACATTGATAATAATTTATTGTAAATTATTGGTTTTTTTATGTTTAAAAAATTGAAAACCAGAATTTAGCAATAAAAAATCAGCAATTTAAAGTCCCTCCTGGAGCTTGCGCATTTGCTCCATAAAGGCGGGTCGGCGTCGGCGCGAGACCTCGATTTTCATGTCGTCGTCCATAATGAGATAACCGCCATCCCCTTTTACAAACATGCGCATGTAATTGAGGTTGATGACGTGGCGTTTGTGTACGCGATAAAAATTGAAAGGGGTTAGCAAATCCTCGTAAGACTTGATGGTCTTGGATGCCGTGATTCGATCACCGTTATTCAGGTAGATGTGTGTATAGTTGTCTTCTGCTTCGAAGCGAACAATGTCGCGAATATTGACAAAGTAAATGCCATCCAGCGCAAAGATACTCAATTTGGTAAAGGCATTCGGATTGTTGTAATAATTGGAGAAAACGTCCAGCCGCTTGTCAATTTGGTTATTTTCGCGGGGGCGGATGCGCGCCAGGGCTTCCTGGAGCGAATCGGGATCAATGGGCTTGAGAATATAGCCAATCGAGCTGTATTCGCAGGCTTTGATGGCGTATTCTTCGTAAGCGGTTACAAAAATAATCTCGAAGTTGATCGGGCGCAGTTGGTTCAGCATTTGAAAGACCAAACCATCCGGCAAGCTGATATCGAGGAAGGCAACATCCGGCTTGGTGGCCGGGTCGCCGAGTAGTTCAAGCCCGCTTTCCACGCTGCTGGCTTCCCCAACAATCTCTACGTCGTTGCAGTATTGCCCGATCAGATTTTTGAGATTGTTCAGCCCTTTGATTTCGTCTTCTACGATTACCGCTTTTATCACAGCCTAAAATTTTATTGCGTAATAATGCCCCGATTACAAAATTAGATTAAAAAAATAAGAATATGAAGAAAGATAGCAACTTATCTCATTTCTTAACATCTGGAGCTTTCACGTGCCCCTCACTTTGGTGGTTGCCAGTATTCTTCGGATGCTGTACTTGCCGGTGCCATTCGCCCAGATCATTAGCAAGCCGCCGATGATTGCCAGGTTTTTGGTGAACAGCAGCGCCTGCAGACGTCGCTCCGGCTCCGGGTCGTTCCAGAAAGAATGCACGATGAACGTCACCGGGATCCAGTACAAGAGCAGCATCACAGCGCCCGTACGCGCCCGGTAGCCAAACAGTACCATCAGCCCTCCTAAAGTTAGTAAAAAAATAGCACCCAGGAGCAGCAGATCCTGCTGCCAGGTAAGTCCGTAAGCCGTCATTTTGGCTTTTGTCGCCTTGAAGTAAAATATAGAATCATACGCATCATATAAAAATATGAACGACAACAGAATACGTCCGATTAAATCTCCGATATGTTTCATTAAAATTTAACGTTTAGAACGGGTTTTGATCAGTAATCAGCAATTTCTTTTTATTCGGGTACTCATCATCCATTTGTATTGCAAACAGCGAATAGCGAACCGCGAACAACAATCAACAATTCCTTCACAAGCTACAAAAAAATTGCCACTGCACGCGCCACATTTTGCCCGTCCATCGCCGCCGAGACAATTCCCCCGGCATAGCCTGCGCCTTCGCCGCATGGGAAAAAGCCCCGCACCTGCGGATGCATGCAGGTGTCGCGGTCGCGCGGAATGCGAATGGGTGCGCTGGTGCGGCTTTCTGTGCCAATCACGTTGGCGTCTTCGGTATAGTACCCGCGCATTTTTCGCCCGAATTCCTGCACGGCAACCTGCAATTTTTTTGCTATAAACGGCGGCAGCAACTCGTGCAAAGGCGCAGAAACCAGCCCGGGAATATAGGAAGTATCCGGCAAGTTGGAAGATACTTTGCCTTTGACAAAATCCGTCAGGCGCTGCGCCGGCGCTTTTTGACTGCCATCGCCGAAGCTATACATCGCCTGCTCCACGCTACGCTGCAATTCCAAACCCGCAAAAACGCCATGTTGCCGAAATGGTTTCAAATCCTCCGGTTCTACGGCAACCACCGTTCCGGAATTGGCGTAAGCCGAATCGCGCCGCGACATGCTCATGCCGTTCACCACGATCTCGCCGGGTGCCGTAGCCGCCGGCACCACCAGCCCGCCCGGGCACATGCAAAAGGAAAATACCCCGCGATTGCCGACCTGGCAGACCAGTTTGTAACTGGAAGCCGGCAGGTTTTCTTCGCGTGGCGACTGGTTGTATTGAATTTTATCAATCAAATGCTGCGCGTGCTCAATGCGCACGCCCAGCGCGAAGGGCTTGGCTTCGATCAGAATATTTCGCCGGTGCAGCAATTCGTAAATGTCCCGCGCCGAGTGTCCGGTAGCCAGGATAACCGCATCGGCAAAGTGTTCGTCTGCATCATTCACGATGACGCCGCGCATGTGGTCATTTTCGAGAATAAAATCCGTGACGTGGCTGTCGAAATGCACTTCGCCGCCGTATTGCAGAATCGTTTCCCGAATATTCGCAACGATTTTCGGCAGCTTGTTCGAGCCAATATGTGGATGTGCATCCACCATGATGTCGGAATTCGCACCATGCTCGACAAGTAATTTCAGCACTTTGTAAATATCGCCCCGCTTGTGCGAGCGCGTGTAGAGCTTGCCATCGGAATACGTGCCCGCGCCGCCTTCGCCGAAGCAATAATTGGAGTGCGGATTCACTTCGCCAAACTGCTGGATCGCCCGCAGGTCGCGCCGCCGGGCGCGCACGTCCTTGCCCCGGTCAAAAATGATGGGCTTGATGCCCTGCTCAATGAGTTCCAGCGCCGCAAAATATCCGCCCGGGCCAGCTCCGACAATTATGACTTTTTTCCGATCACTCACCGGTTGGAAACCCTCCATTATGACTGGTTCCGGTTCATAAGTTTCGCTGATGTACAGTTCTATCTTGAGTTGGAAAAGCGGCTGCTTGCCGCGCGCATCAATGGAACGCCGCACCACGCGCAGGTCGGTGATTTCCTGCTCGCGTACTTTAGCGAGTCGTGCCGCCCGCTGTTTGATTACCTGCTCAATGGCCGCCTCTGCGGGCAGCAACTTGAGCTCTATTTCTTTTATCATACAAATGATTCGTCTCAAAAAAAATTACGGACAATCCGGAACGTAGCCGTTGGGATCACCCGCGCCGGTTTTAAAAAACCGTTTTCCGTTCAAAAAAGTTTTTCCATCTTCGTAAGAAAGTCGATAAGTGTAAACTTCGCCGTTGTTGAAATTCAATTTCAACATAGCGCCGCCTGCCCCATCGCCGGTTACGTCCCAGGTGCCTGCGCCATTGTCGGCGCTGTTGCTGTTGCCGAAAGCGCCACCCGTGTCGATGCTGAGGCTGTAACTGCTGTTGTACTTGAAATAACCGGCAGCACAAAGGTGAATGACTTCCTCCGAAGAACTCCCCCCGGAAGAACCGGAACTGTAGGATGACATGTAAGTGAGGCGGGAGTTCTTTAATGCCTGTCGCCATTCATCGACAATTGGTGGCGTTTCCGGCTTGTAGAATTGCACGCTATTCGCCAGCTTCAAAGCCAACTCCCGATGGCGGGCAGAGTACATTTCGCTGGTTGTCAGCGCCATCACCGTCAGTCCTTGTCCGTGAGGATTCACCAGCGATGCCACGTAAGCCTTTGCCGGAGCGCCCTGCAAAAGCCCCGAAAATTCCGCTCCGATACCGCTGCTTTTGATTTTTTCGTAATCGCCGGAGCGCTGCAGCGACACACCCTCATCCACCAGCCCGGCGTCGGCTTCCTGCTTGATCTTCTCCACGCTGTTGTAATCGTGTTCCATGAGAATCATCAGTCCGACTTCGGTATTGGAGCCCAGCAGCAGCATACCTTCGGCTTCCTGCCCGAACCAGCCATCCGGTATGGTAAATTTCACACCGGCGTACTTGTTGTCAATCGTGCCGGAAATCTGAGCGTAAGTAACAGAAACGCTGCCCACGAGCAGCAGGAGGAGGAGGAATGCGTTGGTTTTCATGTTTTTTTTAATTTCATTTGATTGGTAAAATCAGGGGCGGGGAGTTTCGCCTTCCCCTTTTTTGGTCAATTCTTCTTTTTTGCGCTGTACGTCTTGCTCCGGTACTTTCCAGGTATAAACACCGGCGTCTTCCAGGCGCTCCGGGATGAAAACGCGCACCCGCACTTCTTCGCGCCGCTCACCGGCAGAAGTTTTGATGGGGCGGCGAAGTTTATCCTTCGATACCAGAGTGAGCACGCCTTCTTCCAGGGTGGTTTCAATTTCGTATCGCCCCGTTTCGATGAAATGCTTGAAAATGGCTTCCGAGGCGTCATACAGGCTCGCCTGGGTTTCGATCATAATGGAACTGCCCACCCACTTTTCCACTTCAAATTCGCCGTACAGGTCGAGCGCCAACGTCGTTGCGGTATCCAACTCAAAAGTCTGATGGATATATTGTTGATTTTGCGCAAAGGCAATAAAGGGCATTAACCATGCTAACAAGGGGTAGAACGATCTCATAAATACAGAAGTTACCGTAAATTTTCGCTGTAAAATACAAAAGGAAACGAATTTGCAAACGACAAATTACTCATTTAAAACGAACTTCCGGGCGAAGTGTTGCCGGAGTTGTTTACTTTTACCTGCACATTGTCGGGTACAAATACCACAATAGACAAGACATCCACCAGCGGTTCGCCACCGATTTTCACCTCCCGCTCCAGATTGGGCGCGGTGATTGTAACGTTTCCGAATTCATCATTATGGGCTACGAGATTGTAGCGCCCAACGCTAATCAGCGATTTGAGGACGGATTCGCTGCCATTGTCCAGCCGGATAGTCATCTGGACGCGCATCAAATCATTATCCCATGTTTTGATTTCAATCGGATGATGAACATCCAGTGTGATAACCTGCCCTTTTGCGACGGCAAAAGACTTGACGAGTGTTTTTTCTGCAACCTGTCCGAAGGCGAGGGGAGCAATCAGCAGGAGGAGCATTGCCGTGATTAAAGTGCGTAAAGTTGTTGTCATAGCGACCTCCTTTGTTTTTTTAGTTAGGAAATTGAAATATCTTGTCGCCATGCTTTCCATTCCTACGTAAGGTACACATTTTCAGGGAAAAAGTCAATGATTTTTCGCACTGACCGGGTTGTCTTTTATCACTTCGCGAATGCGAATCAGTTTTTCCAGTAGTCCTTCCAGCTTTTCGAGCGGCAACATATTTGCGCCATCGCTTTTGGCTTCTGTGGGGCGTGGGTGCGTTTCGATGAACAAACCATCCACCCCGGCGGCAACGCCAGCGCTGGCCATTGTACCGATAAGCGCCGGGCGACCGCCGGTAACGCCACTCGACTGGTTGGGCTGCTGCAGCGAGTGCGTGCAATCCAGCACCACCGGAGCGCCCAGCGCCTGCATAGTCGGGATGCCCCGAAAATCGACGACCAAATCCTGGTAACCGAAAGTAGTGCCGCGTTCGGTGAGGATGACTTTATCGTTGCCGGATTGAATAATTTTATCCATCGCAAATTTCATGGCTTCCGGGCTGAGGAACTGCCCTTTTTTTACATTGACCACCTTGCCCGTATCCGCCGCCGCTACGAGCAGGCTCGTTTGTCGGCACAGAAATGCCGGAATCTGCAGCACGTCCACGTATTTGGCTGCCAAAGCCGCTTCCTCATCGGTGTGAATGTCGGTGGTGGTCGGTAGGTCAAAATGTTTGCCTACCTTCGCTAAAATTTCCAGGCCCGCCTCATCGCCGATGCCGGTGAAGGAATCCAGGCGCGAGCGGTTTGCCTTGCGGTAGGAGGCTTTGAAGATGTACGGAATTTCCAGGCGATCGCAGATGGCGTGCACGCGCTCGGCAATTTCCAGACAAAGAGTTTTGCTTTCTACGACGCAGGGCCCGGCGATCAGGAAAAAGTT
>CAZFBU010000103.1:0-7063 GCA_964517175.1 uncultured Saprospiraceae bacterium | reverse complement strand
CTGGAAGGACTGCGCATTGTGCAGATTTCAGATATTCACTCCGGCAGCTTTACGTTCAAAGAACCGGTACGGAACGCCATTGACATGATCAATGCTACGGATCCCGATCTGGTGTTTTTTACAGGGGATTTGGTGAATGACCGCGCGGACGAAATGGATGATTTTATGGATGTTTTTGACAAAATCCGCGCCAGGCACGGCGTTTATTCGGTGCTGGGTAATCACGACTACGGCGACTACGCCGAATGGGAAACCCCCGCAGCCAAGCAGCAAAACCTGGAAAAACTGAAACGCATCCACGGGCAACTGGGCTGGAATCTGTTGCTGAACGATAACCGGATGCTGACGATCAACGGGCAGGCGGTGGCGGTGATCGGAGTAGAAAACTACTCTACACATCCGCGCTTTCCGAAACTTGGCGATTTGCCCCGGGCGCACCAGGGCACAGAGAACGCCAGGCTAAAATTGCTGCTTTCTCACGATCCTTCGCACTGGCAAGACGAGGTGACGACCTTGTTCAAAGACATTGCCATCACTTTTTCCGGGCATACGCACGGTTTTCAGTTTGGCGTGGAAATTCCCGGTTTTTTGAAATGGAGCCCGGTGCAATATGTTTACAAACAATGGGCGGGATTGTACCAGCAGGGAACGCAGTACCTGTACGTCAATCGCGGGCTGGGTTTCATCGGCTACCCGGGGCGCGTAGGCATACTGCCGGAGGTGACGCTGCTGGAACTGACCAGGGCTTAGCGTATCCAGCGTCATGCTTTCGGAATATCGCTCTTGTTGTCGGGCAGGTTTTGCAAATGTTCCGCGCCTGATACATTGAAGTTCAAGTCATTGAGATCGCTGAACCGCAGCGCACCTTCCATGTTAATGAGGACAAATTCTTCACTATCGCTTACCATCAGAACCAGGTCGGTAATGGTTTCGCCATCTTCCCGGATGAGCATTTCCACCAATTTCCCTTCGTTGCGAATGGTAATGAGTTCTTCAAATGCCTCCTTGCGCAGGTTGCTCAGAAAGCGTTTGCGGTCTTGCGGCTTTATCAGCGAGGTGTGTTCGGTTGTTAATATTTGCAACCTGGATATTTTCCGGAGCAGTTGTGCTTCGTTGGCGCTATCGCTCAGGTTGGAAGCCATGCGCAGCATCCAGCCCCGCAGCTTGATATTTTCGACATCCTCCAGCCCGCGGTAGCGATCGTAGAATTGCTGAACGGCTTTTGACTGGGCGGTCATTGTACCCACCATGCACAGCAGGGCAGCCAGCAAGCATATTTTCTTCATGGTCAATGCGTTGATTTTTAACAAAATTGCAATCCGATTATTCTATTCATCGGCAAGGCTTTCTCACGCCTTTGGAATCTTCTGGTTCCTTTTCTTCTTTTTCGCTTCTTGCTCTCGCTCTTTCCGGCGCGTTTCATCGTTGATCGGAAGCTTGTCCATGAATACCCGAAGCATGTTGTTCAGGTCTTTCATTTTAATATTGGACTTCATGTGGAAAAAGACAAACTCGTTTTCTTCGCTCACCATGATAATCAAATCCCTGAATTTTTCATTTTTTTTGATGCGTCCCATAATGTTGACGGTGGTTTCGCCATCGCGCACGTAAATGAGGTCGCTGTATCCGCTGCGGCGGCTGTCGCGCATGAAATTATTGACGGCCATGGTCGGAATGGGATTGTAATCTTCCACAACCAGAAGGCGCATTTTTTTTACCTTGCGCGCCAGCTTCAGGGCAGCTTTTGCTTTGTCATTCTCGTCTTTCACTATTTCATGGGTGATGCCGCTTCCCAGCCATACCAGCCATCCGGGTATTTTAAAATTGCGGACACCCTCCGAGCGCTTGTGCTGGCGATAAAAATCAACGGCGGGGTTTTGCGCCTCCAGGGTGGTTATTCCGAGTAAGATGCAGCATATAACAAGCAAGCGTGATTTCATGATGAACAAAGTTTGATGTTAATAAAAATGCCGGCATTTGGGTGATGGGTGATGGGGGTTAGGTGATAGGTCATGGGGGTTAGTATTGTCAATCGTTTTTATCCTCGTCTTTGATGCTATCGGCTAGTTTGGATATCTTTTCGATGTCAATCTGACCGACGAAGCTGAGCAGCACAAAGTCGTCTTCGCCGCCAACGAGCAGGAACAATTCATCGAATACCGAGCCATTGCTGCCGGGTGTTTCTTTTACAAAAAACTCCACATTGTCGCCGTCTTTATCGCGCACGGTCATCAGTACTTCGTAATCTTTCGTGTTGATTTTACCCTTCGCTTCTTTGTAATACTGCATGGGGTTGACGTCAGTGGTCAGGATGCGGAGGCCACGCAGTTCTTTGGCGATTTCCATGATGGCCTGCCCATCTTTGTCATCAATGGCTTTTACATCCAGCTTGCCGATCATCTGAAACAGCTTCGGGCTGATGTAAACAACGGTAAAGTTTTCGTCTTCCACGTACTGGGAGAAGAACAGGTCTATGGCGTTGGACTGTGCCAGCGCAGCGGTTGACAGGCAACCGGCGACTAAGAATACGGTTACAAACTTCAGGAATTTCATAATGGTTTTTAAAATTTTAAATTTTGAATAAATTGAAGTATCTGAAAATTATAGTGCTTTTCGCTAATTTCGGTTCGCTTTTCGCAATACAAGGCACTGATAATGACGTATTGATAAGCACTTTAAAAATTGATTCCAAATTATTTCCGACTTCCGACTTCCGACTTCCGACTTCCAAATTGGTATTACCGCTACTGAACCACATCAATCGTTTCGCGTACTTTGCCCACCTTTTGCACGGCGGTGGAGGCGCCCCGATTCAGCTCGCTGGATGTTCTTTTCAGCGAAGTTTTCAGCACCTGATAGGCTTCTTCGGGCGTTTTGGGTTCGTACTTCGACCAATCAATGGCAGACTGCGCTACGGGCTGCGGCTCCGGCGTTGTCAGTTGCGGATATATCCACCAGGCAGCCAGGGCAATCAGCAGCACGGCGGCGGCGCTTGCCACCCAGGTGCGAAGGCGCATCACCCGCGGGCGGGGTTGCAATTGTTGCAGGAGGCGTTTCTCAAACTGGTCGTCCAGTCCGGCGTTGCGCTCCGCCACCAGGAACTGAAACAGCGGCTGGTAGGAGCGTAGCGTTTCCGGCACATCCGCCCGGCTAAAGAAAGCACGCAATTGGGCTTCTTCTTCCAGAGTCGTTTCGCCTTCAAAATAGCGATCGAGTAGTTGTATAATTTCGTTGTAGTTCATATTAAATTGGTTTTAACCAAATGTGCTCGAATGTGTTTTCTGGCCCGGAACAGGTTGATTTTCACCTGACTCATGGACATATCCAGGGTGGTACAGATTTCTTCGTAGCTCAGCCCTTCGATGTCGCGCAATTGCATGACGAGCCGGTGTTTTTCCGGTAGTTCCTGCATAATTTGCCGAATGCGGTTGATGGTGTCCTTGCTTTCAGTCATTTCGTCGGGTTGCGCGCCGTTGTCCTGCCAGTCGGCGTATTCGGGCAGGGCGTCCGTTCGGTTGTGCTTGGAGCGCAGTTTATCCAGCGCCAGATTTTTCGTCATTTTCATAGTCAGCGCTTCCATATTTTCAATTTCGCCCCAGCGGTCGCGGCGTTGCCACAGCCTGATCAATACTTCCTGAACGACATCCTCGGCTTCCATGGCGTTGCGCAGAATGCTGTTGGCAAAGCGGTAGAGCTTATCTTTTACGGGTAATATGTCGTTTTTAAATTGTATCAGGCTCATAACAAAGGGAGGACGATTCGTTTCGGATTTTGTTACAGGCAGGGTGAAAAAAATGATTGTTCGTTGTGTATTTGTTATTTGGGGTTTGCGGTTTGCAATATAATTGGATGATAATGCGTATTTTTAGTGAATTTTTTTATCAAAAGTTCGTCAGAACGCTACATTCAATCAGCTCTTACAGTCCCAAATAACCATTAACAAGCAACAAGCAACCCCCTGCATCTGTGCCCAATTTCCTAAGAAAAAGCTAAGAACGCCAATTTTTATACAAATTGTGGCGAAAGCGTTTAATTTTGCAGGCAGAACAAACGACTATGGTAAAAATCATTGATCGGTTATTGACAAAGAGTTTCATTCCGCCTTTCATTGTCACCTTTGGCATTGCTATCTTTTTCTTTTTGATGCAAACGCTCTGGTTTTATATCGATGACATTGCCGGGAAGGGCTTGGGCTTTTTTTTCATTGTAGAACTGCTGGCGTACAAGTGCGTGAGCCTGATCCCGATGGCCCTGCCGCTGGCGGTACTGATTTCTTCGGTAATGGTGATGGGGAATATGGCGGAGCACTACGAACTGTCGAGTATGAAATCTGCCGGGGTGCGGCTATTGCGCATTATGCGGCCGCTCATTCTCTTTGGCATCGGAGCGGCGGTGCTTTCCTATTATTGCTCTGCAACACTCATCCCGATGGCAAACCTGAAATTTGGTTCGCGCATGTATGACGTCAGGCAGCAGAAACCGGCACTGACACTGGATGAGGGCGTTTTCAATGATGACTTTCAGGGATTTACCATTCACATCGGCCGGAAAGGCGCCGACGGCAAAACGATTGAGGATGTTATTATCTATGATCACAGCGATGCCTCCAAAGGGCAATATACCCAGATTACCGCTGAGGAAGGCGAAATGTACACTACGGCCGACGGGCGCTATTTCGTGATGAATCTGAAAAACGGACATCAGTATATCGAATTGCAGCCCACGACGCCCACGCGCCAAACCGGTGTTTATCCGCTGGTGCGAACTTCCTTTTCCAGTTGGACAAAGGTGTTTGACATGGGCGAGTTTGGGTTGGCACGTACCAACGAGGAATTGTTCAAAAACAACCGCACGATGATGAGTATTCCGCAATTGGCGGAAGCCATCGACTCCATGAAAATACGCATCGATGACCGCGCCTTTACGCTGTCTTCCCAAACCAATACATTTTTCACTTTTCTGCCGCCAGACAGCGTAGTGACGCTTTCGTACGAGGAACATGTGCAGATAGACTCCCACGCCCGCGCCGCCAGGTACGTGGTGCAGAAGGATTCCCTGCGGGTTGTGGAAGAACCCGCCAGCGATACTTCCGTTCAGGGAAAGAGTAAACTTTTTAAGCTCGCGGACGAACGGCAGTACAACATCCCGCGTCGCGCGGCGGTGGTCATTCCCGACAAGGCCAGGCAAGCAATCGATAAACCCATTTCCGAATACGAATATGTGGCACAGACCTTCGCTCCGGAGCATCGCAAATCTTTGTACGACCGGTCGAAGACGTTCATTCTGAGTTTGAAAAATCAAGCGGAATCATCCCAGCGTTCGATCATTGCCATGAAAGAAACCCAGGTAAAATACAGCTATGAAATGTGGACGAAGTACAGCATTGCGGTGGTGTGCATTATTTTTGTCTTCATCGGCGCACCGATGGGGGCTATCGTTCGCAAAGGCGGTTTCGGTTATCCGATTCTAATTTCGATCATCTTTTTTATGATTTTTGTCATTCTGACGATCTTTTGCCGCCGAATTGCAGAGGCTTTCGTACTGCCCGCGCCTGCCGCTGCCTGGATACCGGCAATCGTGTTGTTTCCCGTCGGTTTGATACTGACATCGAAAGCGATGAATGATTCGAATCTGCAACCTTCTGAAGCCATTGCCCGGTTGCGCATTTGGTTATCTAAAAAACGAAAAGCTCAAGCCAACACATGAAATCTAATTATTTTCCGTCTCTGCTGCGCAAAAATACCTGGTTTTTCAGTTGTTTTGCTCTTTTTCTGATAGCTGGCGCTGCCCTTTTGCTAACTTTGGAAAAAGGGGATCTAGTATTTTTTTTCAGCGCCCGGCGCAGCCCGTTTTGGGACGCGTTTTTCGTGTATGGCACCAGATTGGGTGAAGGCCTCTTTTTTCTGGTGTTTACGATTCTCTTTTTGTTCGTTCGCTTTCGTACGGCCTTGTTTTTTCCCATTCTGGGGCTTTTGGTTATGCTGGTCGCCAATCTGACCAAAAAGTTCTTCGGGCATCCGCGCCCCTGGCGCTACTACCAGGAACTGGGCATGGACGATTTGCTGACGCCAGTGACAGGCGCACCTCTGCTTTTTGGGGCCAACAGCTTTCCTTCCGGTCACGCTATGGCGGGTTTTGCATTATATACTTTCCTGGCGCTGGTGCTCGCGCGCAAGCAGGGCGTAGCGGTATTGCTATTTATGCTGGCATTGTTGGTGGGTATTTCACGCATTTATCTGGTGGTACATTTTCTGGAGGACGTATATCTTGGCGCTATTCTAGGGGTTGCACTGGCGATTTTGGTGCATTATTGGCACCTTAAATTTCCGAACCGAACGTGGGCAGACGCGTCTTTGCGCACTCGTAAAAAAGAGAAAGCACAAGCCTGAGAGATTTTATACCAAACCGGAAGTTGAGCGTAGCGAAATCCCGTGCCGCAGGTCGGAAATCATATTTTAAAGCACTGGTTGATATGTCATTATCAGTTCAAATTAGTTTTATTCACACGAAATCCTGATGCAGGAAAATATCACCGGTTGCACAGCGACCGTTCCGATTTCCTCCTCCACAATATCATCCAGGTTTTTGTACCAATCCAGATGCGGTTCGTAGGCAGAACAACCGCCGCGATAAGGAATGCAAGCCGTGCGCTCGTGCTGATGCCCACACTCCGGGCAGCGCGCCATCGTATCGAAGGTATTCCAGATATGCTGGCAGTTACTGCACATCCAGTAGGCGCCGCCGTCGGGTTCCCACCCGCACTTCGGGCATTCGATTTTTAGCTCAGCCATCGTTTTTTCTTAGGCTAACGGCATCGCCCACGCGAATAGTTCCGCCAATAACGATTTTTGCCGTAATGCCGCCGTGCCCGCGCATCGCATTGTAGCCGCCCGCGCCCAGGGCTTCCTCCATGCGCGTGCAAGGGTGGCACGCACCAGTCATTTCCAGCACAACTTCGCCAATTTGAAACTGCCGATCCTTAAATGCTTGCAGGTTAATGCCGGAAACCACAATATTGCGCCGGATAGCGCCGGGGTCTATTTTATTCTTTTTCAATATATTC
>CAZFBU010000102.1:3930-16122 GCA_964517175.1 uncultured Saprospiraceae bacterium | reverse complement strand
TCCGTGTTCTTTTAAGTGAAAAAATGTGATTTAGCTAATGTTTTCACCCCAGCCACGGCAACAACTGCCCCGCGGCCCAAAAGCCGAGAAACGTGCCAACCGCATTGCCGAGCGAGCCAAGTAGTACTGCCGGCAGCACCAAATCCTGTCGCCCGCGACTACGAGCCAGCGCCAGCGCCGACGTACCGCCACCAACATTCGCCTGCGAAGCAACCGCTGCTGTATCCAGGTCGAGCCGCAGGAGGCGGGCCGCACCAAACGTCACCAGCCCGTGAAAAAAAACCGCTGATACGGCCATGCCGAGGAGGGCAAAGCCAAGCGTACCAAGATTTTGCAGAGCCTGCACATCGCAGAAGGCGCCAATCACTGCCAGGAATAAATAGACCGAAAAAATGCCCAGCATTTGCGCACCGACGAGCTTTCGGGCAATGGGCAACTGTGCAATGACGAGTGCAATGACGGTTATAATGAGAATAGCCGGCACGGGAAAGCCCTGCGCCGTCGTCCAGCTTTCCAGTGAATCGGAGAGGAAAAGCGCGCCCAGTCCCATCGCCAGCATTAGTCCCAAATCCATAGGGTGTATGTTTTCGGTATCTTCCGCTATGCCGAGCAGCGGCCCTGAGTTTTCTACTTCGGTTTTGTGTACATTTCGCCACAAAGGCGCCAACACCCGTGGCATACTGAGCGAAACAACCATCCAGATCGTGGTAATGATATTGTCCACAACGACCGAACCGCCGTAGAGGACGCCGTCGCGCATCACATCATAACCAAGCGCTACGGCGTTGAAGTTGATGCTGCCGCCGGTATATGTGCCAACAAACATACCGCCAACCGCCGGGTACAATTCCCCGATGTGTCGGGAACCATTGATGACCCACATTCCGAAAACGACTCCAAACGTAGTACCCAGGGAACCAATGAGGAACAAAGCGACCATTGGCACGCCCGCCCGTAACACATCGCGCAGATTGACGCGCAGCAATAGCCAAAAGATGGAAATCGGCGCCACATAGGTAAATATCCCGTCATAGGCGGATACCGGGCGTTCGGGCGTAGAACCGGCAGGCAGAATGCCAATATTAGCGATAATTGCCGTGACCAGAATAACCAGCAGCGCCGTGCCGAAATGTTGCAAAAAAGTCTTGCGCACCAGCCATTCCGAGAGGACAACGATCAGGCAGAGCACAGCTAAAACATAAAGGGAATTTGTAATCATGGATTCGTGATTGAGCCGTTAAGATAGTCATTTTGCCAGCAATTGGAATAGTACCTTCCGGCAGATAAAAGCAATTATGAACATTAAATGTTGAAACGCTTTTTAGAAATAAAAAGAACAACAATGAATAAACTTAGAATCAACTATCCGGCGGTTATTGTTTCCGTGCTGGCAGCACAGGCGATATCTATGCTTTGGTACACGCTTTTTGCCCAGGAATGGATGAACCTGAACGAACTCAGCATGGACGACATCCAGGCGAACCAAACCGTAATGCCCTATCTCGTGAGGATTATCGGTCATCTTATTATGGTCTTTTCGCTGGCAATACTCTTCCGGCGCATGCGCATTGAATCGGCGCTGGACGGTTTTGCGGTGGGTGCGCTGATTGGCTTTGCATTTGCCCTCATCCCAACGACCGTGCAAGGCTTTTTTGAATTTCAACCAATGGCATCAGCCTGGATAGACGGCGGCGTGAACATCATCATACTGGCGGTTGTCGGCTTGATACTTGGCTCCTGGCGGAAGTATAAATTGGTATAACATCAGGGTTTGAGCGTTAGAAAGTATCGTAATATCCAAAAAAAATTTGGCGCCTTTCCCGAAAAAGAAAAAATTGGCACGGTTTTCTCATATAGCTACGTGTAAATCATTCGCAACAAGCTGAACGAGTGATTACAACAAATGAAAATTCTATTTGATAACCGTTTTAAATTTTTCCTATGGAACGCTTTAAAAACATCCTGATCTTGATTGCCCTGCTGGGCTTGTCTTTCACGCTGCTGGCGCAAACGCCGGTCTCCAATACCTACAAAATCGTCCGCGAAAACGGCGTTTATGTAGAGCAGTTCAATTCTTTCGATACACGCGACAACCGCTACACGGAAGACAACATCGTTTATACGCCGGGCATGACATTTACTTATCATTACACTTTCATTGATCGCGACGGCAGGGAATATCTGCATCGCAATCTGGAGGCTTCCAATCTCGACCCGAATAAAGCCTGGGAGTTGGTGCCTGCGGATGAAGACGATGGCTCCGCCGTGCAGTCGGTGCAGATGACGGTGCTCTATGGTTTGCAGGGACTCGACCAGATGAAGCCGGATTACAACCGTACGGTGGTGCAGTTCGACTACCTGACGGCATCGGGAAACACGAATTACAGCGAAGTGACCGGTATCGTTGAAAACCTGAAGAACATCTGGATGCACCCGCCCCGCTCCAAGCAATTCCGCATCCTGGAGCTGAATCCTTTCCCTTACATCCAGGAACCCTACCAGGTCGGTAACAAATGGGACTGGACGCAGCGCATCGGCAGCTTCTGGAGCGACCCGCGCTGGGCAGAATGGGACAACACGCTGGAAAATACTTATCAGTACGAAATCACCGATCTGCGCACGGTGGAGACCAACTTCGGGCCGCTGGCGTGCTACGAAATCCAGGCCAGTGCAACCAACGACCTGGGCAATACAGCGCTGGTAGCTTTGTTCAACCCGGACTACGGCTTTGTGCAAATGGATTACACCAACATTGACGGCTCGCAGATCAAAATGGAACTGAAGCAGCGCAGCGTAGAATTTGCAACTGCCGCGAGAGACTGATAAACACCACACAGTTGGCAGGGGCAGGCGGCAGTTGCGAATGCACTGCTTACCGCACCCGCACACTGCAAACCAACAGATGAGTGGCTATCGAAACCATAGATACAGCTCGTAGGCTCACGTAGTTTGCGGGCTTTTTTTATTGCTCCAATTTGATTTCCGTAGTACCCGGAGATAAGTCTGTCTCTAATATTTCTATTATTTGGGGAACGAGTGCACTGAGCGTTAGATAGGTATTGTCCTCCGCGTTCAATAATAAGATGGGAATTGGATACTTATCGAAGTTTTGCTGGTGTTGAAGATTTTTATCAAAAGTGAGTAAGACATCGAAATCATTTTCCAGCATCAGGGCTAACAGCGCTCCATTTGTCTTGCCATTCCAGCCTTTATCCCTAACCTTGTAAACTTCGTGTTCGGGGAAGTCTTTTTTCAGTCTTTTGGGCAAATTTTCATCAAGCAGCAGCCTCATAGATTTGCTCAATATTCTTGGAGGTAAGAATCCGAACAGCTAATTCCAAAACGGCAACTGCCTGTTCGCGGGAAACGGTGGGAAAATCATCCAGAAACTCATCCAGCGAAATTCCTTTTTCGAGATGCACGAATAAAGTTTCAATTGGCACGCGTGTACCCTTGAAAACAGGCACTCCGCCGAGAATCTCACGATCGATGTTGATGATATCTTTTATATTTTCCATTTTGCAAAAATAATGATAAAGTACCGTTTTGTCAACACCCCTTTATCGTCGTCACACCGCCGCTACCCGTGTCGTTTGCAGCAGCGATTCAAACAGAATGCGACCGTCGGTATTGCCGAGTGCGATTTCAGAGGCGCGCTCCGGGTGCGGCATCATACCAAATACGTTGCGTTCGGCGTTGCAAATGCCGGCGATATGGAGCAGGGAACCATTGGGGTTGGCTTCTTCGGTAAGGTTGCCTTTCGCGTCGCAATATTTAAACAGAATCTGGTCATTTTCTTCCAATTGCCGGAGCGTTGCCTCGTCGGCGTAGTAGCGTCCGTCGGCATGTGCGATGGGAATCCGCAGTATCTTCCCCGGCTCAATGCCCGAGGTAATTGGCGAGTTATTGGTCATCGCCTTGAGGTGTATATTTTTGCAGATAAACTTTTGGTTGCCGTTGCGCAACAACACACCTGGCAGCAGTCCGGCTTCGCAAAGTACCTGAAAACCATTGCAAATGCCCCACACGTAGCCGCCTGCTTTCGCAAATTCGATAACGGCGTTCATAATTGGCGAAAAGCGCGCAATGGCACCCGCCCGCAGATAATCGCCATACGAAAAGCCGCCCGGCAGCACGATGCAGTCGCCCGTGTCGAAACCATCCAGGCTTTCATCCTTATGCCAAAGCTTGACGGTTTCCTGCCCGAGCACCGTACCGAGTACGTGCACCATGTCGTCATCGCAATTGGAACCGGGAAATACCACCACACCAAATTTCATAACAATCAGATTTTAGGCTGCAAAGTTAGGGAAAAAAAATATTCCGTGCATGTCATTTGCCGGGTTGACTCAGGTGGGTAGCAAAAAATCCTGGTACTGGAAAAAGAAAACGACGATTAAAACCAACAGGTGGAGCGCTTCGGCCCATTGCCTGCTGATGGATTCAAAGTTGATAGAAATCATAATGCCTAATGGTACGGCAACAATCAAAAAGTGGTCGAGTTGAATATTCGCTTGAAAAAAGAGCGTGAATCCGCTTACAAACAGCCCCCCATACAGGATACTGATTTTTTTCTGCACTTCCATAATTTTTTTGAATCCATAAAGGTCCGAACTGAAAATAGCTACCAGCAGAAACAGATTCACGAAGGCAAGTTTAAAATAAACCTCGCTGCTACCATGAGGGCGAAAATCCAGAAAACGGAAATTATCAAAAAATTGCGTCGCCACGAAAACAGTCCATTGATCTGTCCAGAAAAAATATACGCCATTCAGAATATACGGTACGACTGCTCCGACAAGCAACATCAGCCATTCGCGGAAGCGAAAAGCCCGCAGGCTGTTCAGCCCGATAAGTCCAAAAACGACGAAAATGAGATACGACGGGTAGAAAAAACTGCCGACCGCTACCCAAAAGCCAACGTTGAAGATGGTATCCGGACAGGAAGGATTTTTGTAAACTTTCAGGAGTTCGGAAATGGCGATGAGGTAAAATGTATTCGCCAGGAGCAAGGGTGAAAGGTGCAGAAACTCCGGTAACATACTGGCAATCAGAATGTAAAACACCCCCGGTAGATTGGTCACGCTTTCCGCCAGCCGATGATTTGCCATGAGCAGGTTGATGAAAACAGCCTGCACCGTCAGCAGGATAATTGCCGCCACATTTGACCATACGCCGCTGGCGCCGAGCGCTGCGTAAATCCACTCGCTCCAAACGCCATAGCCTGCAGGCTGCCAGTCCGTCGGATTGACAAACGCTGCCACGTGCAGCAGCCCTGCGTAGAAAATCAGCAAGAAGCTGACGAGTAGTTGGTTCGTTCGAAGTAGTGCTAACACTTATTGCATCGTTTTGGTAACTTCGGGTGGGCTAAAGTTATAAAAAAATTGGTTTGGGTGTCGAATTCCGAAGAAGAAGTAAAAAGCTCCGGATGTATTTTACGTTACTTTTTTTGGAAACCTTCCGTTTTCCCTCGTATCTTGGGAAAAAATAAAACATCCGGGCGGGTTTCATTTTATGTTTTTTTTGATTGACTTTTCAACGACAGTAACTTTATTAAATCATTCATTCCCAATTATTTGTACAACAATCAACTATTCCTAATAAAAATCTCATTCCAACCCGATTAACAAATAACAATTAACAACCAATAAAAAACAACCATATCTATGCCTTTAATTTCACCACTACCATCTGATCACGACTCCGAGGTCATTAAACTGGCAGAATTCTTTAACGAAACGCTGGGTTTTCCGCCAAACAGCATCCTGACCATGCAGCGCCGACCGGCGATTGCGAAGGCTTTTATCGAACTGAATAAGGCCGTGATGGCGAATGAAGGTCGCGTCACCAGCGCTCTGAAGCGGCTCATCGCTTATGTATCGAGCCTGACGGCGGGCTGCCGCTACTGCCAGGCGCATGCCATCCGGGCAGCGGAACGCTACGGCGCTGAAGAGGAGAAACTGGAAAATATCTGGGATTACAAAACCCACCCCGCTTTCAGCGAAGCGGAACGGGCGGCGCTGGATTTGGCGGTGGCGGCTTCCAGTATTCCAAATGCCGTGGACGAAGACATACAGGCAAACGCTCGCCAATACTGGGACGAAGGCGAGATCGTGGAAATCATGGGCGTGGTCGCACTCTTTGGCTACCTCAACCGGTGGAATGACTCTATGGGCACGCAACTGGAGCCGGGCGCTATCGAATCGGGCAAGCAACACCTCAGCGCGCAGGGTTGGAATATCGGAAAACACACGTAATACTAATTTGGAAGTTGCACCGAAGGTCAATATGACTCCTATGGAGCGTCGCGTCCCTTTTAAAAAATCGTAAATAACTGGAAATCACTCTTTAGAGTGCTTTTCGATACGTCAATATCAATTGAAATTGGTATAATACCAATTTCAATTGATAACGACGTGTTAAAGAGTGTTTTAAGTCTTGATTTATAAATACTTATGATTTCCGATTTCCGACTTCTCACTTCCGAATTGGTATTAATCTGTTTTTTCCGCATTTTCGAGGATGTAATTCAAAGCATCGATGTCCGAATCATTCAGCCGCAGCGTTCCGCGAAAGCGGACGATCTCATCCATTTTCATACGTTTGACCGGTGTTTTGAGTCGTATTTCCATAACCGATTCTGGACCGGCATTGCCACAAAAAAAGCAACTGGTGTAAGGATTGGCAGACAACACGACGAGTTGGGTCGTACCCGTTTCTTCCAGTGGAATGTGGTAGCCGGAAATGACAACGGACCTGCCATCAAGCGTGCGAACGAGCGGCGAAAAATGCGGGTACAGCAGGTAATCGCCGATTTCTTCGAAGTATTTTTCTTCAAATTGTACGTGGCTCAGCACTTTCCAATCCAGCTTTATGAAACCTTCCGAATACGAAAACAAACTGGAATCAAAGTCCATTTCTTCTGCCGGCGGCGCGAGGTCGAATACCGGCAAGGTGCTCGTTTCCTCTGCTACGGGAAGCTGTCGCGTCTCTTCTTTATCCACTTCCGGAACTCGTTCACAAGACCAGAGCAAAATCATTCCTACTATAAAAATAAATTCAATTACGCTCATCTTGAGTGTTGAAAAAAAATCGGAAGGGTGAAAAAAAAATCACCCGATCCGATTGATAAAATGCTAATCAAAACACTTTAAAATAATAATACGATGATGAAAATACGCATAATGAAGGGCGGCTTCTATGCCCTTTCCTGTCGCTGCTCCGGGTAGCGTAGCGTAAACTTTTGGCATTGCTTGCACATCCGCCAGTTGATGATATGCGCCACCGCAATGACCACACCCCCGAGAACCGTAAGCGCCGGTTCCCAACCTTCCGCAGCGAAACGGCTGGTAACGATCAACAGAAAACCCAGCAGTACGACAGAAATTGCCGTAAATTTATGATGGTGCATGAGATAACTCCGCAACAGCGACCACGAAGCCACGACCAGGCTCACTGCGATAAAACTCATCTCTATCCACGGCGTTTCCAGCCAGGCTAAGCCGCTCAATGCTCCAAATGTGAGCAACAATGGAACGGCAGCACAGTGGATAGCGCACAGCATGGAAGCCGTAAATCCTACAAAATCCAGGTTTAAACTAAAGAAACTGTTTTTTTCCTTTTCCATAAATGCAACATTGTTGCAAAATTAAAAAAATTATAAAAAAAACGGATAAATCCGCTTCTCTATTTTCAAAAAAGTTGAGTGTGCCATCACTTTTCCATCTGTTTAGCTTGTTGCAGCGCCATTTCTATGCGTTGCTGCACCGACAGCAAGGTGTCGCGAAATTCTTTTTGCACGGCCAGCATATCCGCAGGCAAAAGCTCCAGCTTGGGGGCATGGTCATGGTCATGGTCGTGGTCGGCATGATCGTGGTCGTGGTGTTCATAGCCCGGTACTTCGAGGTGGTTTTCTTTCCAGAACTGATGTCCGGCCTCGATGGATTCTACGGTTTGCACAAATGCAACCTCCTCCGGCGCAAGGGCGCGCCCCTGCACATTAATGCTGTTCTTTTGCTGTACCAGCGCCGCCACTTGCGGGCGAATTTGCTGCTCTATTTTGGCAGCCTGCTCATGTATCTTCGCCGCTTCTGCCAGCAACGGGTCTTCTTTTGTGCTGTTGCAACCCAGCGTAAGAGCTATGAGCATTAAAATGAGAGTGGGTTTCATATTTATCGCAATAATTTGATTTACAAACAGTTTTCGCACTTTCCGGTGACGACCAGATGCGTATTTGCCACTTTAAAACCGCTCGGCGCTTTCACCGTTGGCGCTTCCACTTCATCGAGACAATAGGTGTTACCGCAATCATCGCAATGAAAATGTGCATGGCGATCGTGGTGCTCATGCTCGTCGCATTTATCCTGGCAAAGCGCGTACTTGGGTTTGTCGCTTCCGTCTATTGCTTTGTGAATCAATCCTTTATCTTCAAAAGATTTCAGCGTACGGTAAAGTGTAATTCGATCCACTTCTTCCATTTTGCTCTCAATATCTCCGTGCGCAAGGGCTGCGTCCGCGTCAAAGAAAATATTCAGGACGTTGATTCTCACACCCGTCACGCGCAATCCGTGTTCCCGCAAAAGTTGTGCTGCACGCTCATTCATAGTAAAAAATTATGATTGGTTCTTGGTATTTTGATACAAAGTTAATAATCATTTTTCAAATTGTTAAACAGCTCTGATCGTAGAAAGGTTTCGGTTGATGCAACATTGTTGCATAAAATACAGTTGAACAAAAAAATATTTTTTACTTTGCAACGCTGTTGCGTATATCCAAAGTGTTCAAAAATCTTAGTTGTTGCAAACAAAAACATACATGAGGCTTCTATATTTTATCGCCGTTTTCTTCATTTGGGCCGCCGCGCTTGCTGCCCAGGTCGATTCCTGTAATTACAAAATTATTGGACAAACCTACGACCTGACGACCAAAGAGCCGCTTCCTTTCGTGAACGTGCGAATCGCGGATACCGGCATCGGAACGGTGACTGACGAAAATGGCTATTTTGAAATCGGCAATCTCTGCGAAAAAGAACACGACTTGATCTTTTCTTTTGTTGGCTATAAAACCGTGACGCATCATCACGATTTCCACCATCCGTTTCTGGAAATTTACCTGGCGGTTGACAAAGTGCAACTCGAAGGCATCGTTGTGGAAGGCGAACGTACCCGCAGCGACCTGAACTCCATAGCTTCCGCAACGCTCCGGGGCGAAGAGCTTCGGGCAGTGGCTTCCGAATCGCTGGGCGACGTAGCCAGCCGAATCCCCGGCGTCACCACCATCAGCACCGGACAAAATGTCGTGAAACCGGTCATTCACGGCTTGCACAGCAATCGGGTGTTAATCATCAATAACGGACTGCGGCACGAATTTCAAAACTGGGGCGCAGAACATGCCCCGGAAATTGACCCCTCGCTCGTGGATGAACTCGAGGTGGTGAAAGGTGCGGCTACCGTGCGATTTGGCCCGGAAGCACTGGGCGGTGTCATTCTGCTCAATCCACCGAAAATGGAGCTTTCCACGCCGCTGCGCGGCAAGGTACAGCTGATTGGAAAATCCAACGGACAATCGGGCGAAGGCAATATAGAGTTTCAAAAAGGGTTCAAATGGTTCAGCCTGCTGGGCGGCGGTTCTTATGTAAAGCAGGGCGACCTGCACGCGCCAAGATACACCCTCACCAATACCGGCAAGGAAGAAACGAGCTACTATGGCAGTTTTCGCATTCACCTCTTGCCGGAGCTTGATATTGAAGGGCATTACAGCCATTTTGAGCAAAAACTGGGCATCCTGAGCGGCTCGGTATTTGGCAACCTCGACGATCTGAGCCGCGCCATCGAACGCGATACGCCATTTTTTACCATGCCGTTTAGCTACGATATTGATGCGCCCCGCCAGGAGGTAGCACACGATTTGTACAAGGCGAAAGTCAGTTATGTCGGCAACAAGCAATCTATCACCGCACAATATGGCTATCAGTTCAACCGGCGCAAGGAATTTGGCGTACGCCGTACCGATGCACCCAACATTGACCTGGAACTCGTAACGGAAAGCGTGGATGTGGACTGGCGGCATCCCGACCTGGGCAATATCTCTGGCAAACTGGGCTTCCAATGGCAAAAACAAGCCAACGACAATCAGCCTGGTACGAATACCGTTCCGTTCATTCCGAACTACGACAGCGAGCGCTTTGGCGTCTATCTGATTGAAGCGCTGGAATGGAATCAAAACACCCTGGAACTGGGCGTCCGATACGATTATATGGATGCCTTCATCACCGGGCGCGAGCCCAATAACACCATCTACCGCAATACGATTGTTTACGACAATATCACGGCAACGCTGGGCTACAAGCGACAGCTCAACGCGCAGCATAGTTTTCGCACTAATTTCGGCACCGCCTGGCGCGCACCCAATGTCGCCGAATTGTACCGCTTCGGGCAGCACGCTTTCTTCCTGGAGTATGGCTTATGGCGCTACACCATTGATGAACGCTTCGACTTTATTTCCACACAGGATATTCTGGACGAAAATGATCGGGCAGTACCGCCGGAGGTCGGGTACAAATGGATCAATACCTATGAGATCAATCGCCCCGATTTTCAGGCAGAATTCACCGGCTACATCAATTATATCGAAAACTTTATTTACTCCCGCCCCGCCGGCATCACCCGCACGCCACGTGGCTTCTTTGTTTATTTTATTTATCAGCAAACCGACGCACTGTTCTGGGGAACGGACGTTAGCGCTCGCTGGCGGCACTCGCCCCGGCTGTCTTCTACCGTGAAGGGCAGCTATCTCTGGGCAAGGCAAATCCGAAGAAACAGCAATTTTGCAGAGCAACCGCCCGCACAACTTTCCTACGATTTTGACTACCGCCCGGATATTCGCTTTTTTAACAACAGCAAACTGCAACTCTCCCTCAGCTATACGTTCGAGCAGTTTCAGCATCCCCGCATTCTCACCGTGGATGAATTTCTGAGAGCCGGACAAAACGGAATCAACCGATTTACGGAAGATGCCTCGGATTTTGACATCATACCGCCGCCGCCGGGGTACTTTCTCGCCAATTTCTCCTGGGTGTCGTCTTTTAAAAATTTTGAATGGCAGTTTCAGGTAAGAAATATCCTGAATACCAGCTACCGGAATTATACCGACCGATTGCGCTACTTCGCTGATGAAATGGGGAGGAATTTTGTGCTGTCGCTCTCCTACCGGCTCTCCGGCTAGTAACTTACGGGAGAGGATTCGTTCTGGAGTAGAAAACCCGGATTTGTCAAATATTTGGCAGAACAAAAGGATTAGAACCCTAAAACTTGCAACTCTGTTGCATTTTATTATTTTTGCAACACTGTATCAAAATCAAAATTTGAATTATGAACAAAATTTATACTTATCTACTAGGCATGTTCCTGGCGGTTAGCCCGCTTCTGGTTACGGGGCAAATCAGCAACATCACCGAAGTGATACTTACCTTCACTCCGACGGGAGGTGGTACACCGATCGTAGCAACCGCTCAGGATAATGGCGCGGGACTGCAGGTTTCCGGCTCCATTGATCTGATCGAAAGTACGGATTATGAATTGGCGATAACGCTTGGCAGCAACGGTTCTGATTTAAACCCAACTATTCAGCAAAATGCGACGGATTACCTCTTCTTTTTTGCTTTCGCAGATGATGTAATGACCAGCCCGGCAGGCGATGGCAACGTGGACAATCGAATGGATGTAATCAATTACAACGACAGCGACGCTGGCGGCTTGCCGATCGGATTATCTACCGATTGGACAACCGAATGCGGCGAAGCAACGATTGCAGGCATGTTCCAGATTGTTTTAAAATATCAGGATGGCATTAAAACAGCCACTTCCACGGTAAATGATGGTTTGACCGTACTTGACCTGACCTGGAATATCAACGTCCTCAACGATCCCAACGCACCGCCCTGCGAAAACGAAGAGGAGATCATCACCGATGTAACCCTCACCTTCACGCCTGCGGATGGTGGCGACCCCGTCGTCGCACGCGCACAGGACCCCGACGGTTTCGGTCCACTCGACCTGGAAATCCTCGATGATATCGACCTCTTGGAAAGTACCGAATATACCCTGACCATTGAGTTGTTCAACTCCATTGAGGGGGAGGATATTACCGAAGAAATCATGGAAGAGGATGACGAGCACATGTTTTTCTTCGCCT
>CAZFBU010000102.1:0-3830 GCA_964517175.1 uncultured Saprospiraceae bacterium | reverse complement strand
GATATTACCGAAGAAATCATGGAAGAGGATGACGAGCACATGTTTTTCTTCGCCTTCGATGACGAGGTGTTCACTAGCCCGGCGGGCGATGGCAATACGGATAATCGCGATGATCCCATTAATTACAACGACTTTGATGAAAACGGACTCCCGGTTGGTCTTTCCACCAATTGGACAACCGAGTGTATCGAAGATATGAATGTCAGCGGTACCTTCCAGGTCATTTTGAAACACCAGCCGGGCATTAAGTCAGCCACTTCTACCATCGCTGATGGGGGTACGGATGTTGACCTGACCTGGAATATCAACGTCCTCAACGATCCCAACGCACCGCCCTGCGAAAACGAAGAGGAGATCATCACCGATGTAACCCTCACCTTCACGCCTGCGGATGGTGGCGACCCCGTCGTCGCACGCGCACAGGACCCCGACGGTTTCGGTCCACTCGACCTGGAAATCCTCGATGATATCGACCTCTTGGAAAGTACCGAATATACCCTGACCATTGAGTTGTTCAACTCCATTGAGGGGGAGGATATTACCGAAGAAATCATGGAAGAGGATGACGAGCACATGTTTTTCTTCGCCTGGACGGAGGGACTTTTCACCGATCCGATGGGCGATGGTAATGCCGATAATCGCGACGATATGGTCAACTACAACGATTTTGACGAAAACGGATTCCCGGTGGGATTGTCCACTGACTGGACCACCAGCATGGGGATGAGTTCCGGTACATTCCGGATCGTCCTGAAGCATCAACCGGATGCGAAATCCGCAACTTCGACGGTAGAGGATGGGGGTACGGATGTTGACCTGACCTGGAACGTCAACACAGTACTGACGAGTACGAATAATATTCAAGTCAATACGACGGATTTGCGAATTTCGCCAAATCCAGTGCGGAATATTTTGCAATGGCGAATTGACGATCTGCCTACGAATGAAGGTGAAGTGAAGATCGTGGATCAATTCGGAAGAGTTATTTCTGTGAATCAAAATCCGCGGTCAGTTTTGGATGTAAGCCAATTGCCGAAAGGCATATACACCCTGCAGGTGCGCAGTGAAGATACGATCTGGACGCAGCGTTTTGTAAAACTTTAAAATACCGCTCCGTATCAACAGAAAATGCCCCGTCATCATCTTTATGACGGGGCATTCTTTTTGCGAACTTGTCAGATATTCAGATCGTTAAATAAATAGGTGAATATATTTATTTTTAGTGTAAAAATTGTGAAAAACTGATTATCAGAACTACAAAGCCCTCAATTAACGAATAACATTGTTCACCTACTTACGGTCTCACCGTGGTTTGTTTTACAAATTCCGCCACATCTTTTTTAAACTTGACCAGCGACGGCTGGTGCGTGTACATCATGTGCCCGGCTTCGTAGTATTCCATGATGATATTTTCCTTGATTTCCGGCTTCAGTCCGAGATGATCGATGGTGTATTCTACCCCGTAGAAAGGGGTTGCAATATCGTAATAACCATTCAGGATCAATATTTTCAGATTTGGGTTTTTGGTCATTACCTCTGCCATATCCACGCCGGTATTGGCCGTGCGCGGAAATCCACCGCGACCATTCATGCTGTGCGACCAATCCCAGTTGAAATCCGAAAAGCCTTCCCGGGCCGTAAAATTGTAGGAAATCTCCGGATTCACCCCCAACTGATTATAAAAATAATCCATAAAAGTGGACTTGTAAGCCGGACTGATCGAAGAACTTTGCGGATCGTACTGCCAGCCCTGGCTCAGTGGTTCCTGGTTGATGCCTTTAAAACGGCTATCCAGGCGACCAACGGTCATGCCTTCGTCGCGCAGTAGCTCTTGCCCAAATTCATTCGCTTTGATGCGAATATTCGCCGCTCGGATGTAACCTTTGCTTAAGCCTGTGAAATAAGCCAGGCGATCTACAATTTTCTCTCGTTCCGCATCCGAAAGGCGGTCACCTTTCATCAAAGCGCTGGTATATTCGCCTTCGGCAAATTCCCGGGACGCTTGAATGAACTGCTCCAGATTCGCTGGTTTGTTGGGCACTTTATCGTGATACCAGGCGGTAGCGGCATAAGTCGGTAAAAACATCGGGTAGGAAATGTCGTCGCCCTGCGCGAAGTTCAAAGTGCGAATGTCAAATACTGCCGATACCATAATGACGCCATTCAACGCCATGCCAAGCCGCCCTTCGAGATAATTCGCCACCGCCGCCGAGCGCATGGTGCCGTAGCTCTCGCCGAGGATGTATTTGGGTGAATTCCAGCGTTTATTTTCCGTGACGTATTGCTTGATAAACAAACTCACCGTGCGCATATCCTGATCCACGCCCCAGAAATCCTTGCCGGTCGCCTTGCCAATGGGGCGACTCAGCCCAGTACCCACCGGATCGACCATCACCAGATCCGCCACATCCAGAATGGAGTAGTTGTTGTCTTCCAGGCGATAAGGCGCGGCAGGTGTAAAGCCCGGATCATTCACCACCGTGCGCTTGGGCCCCAGCACGCCCATGTGCAGCCACACCGACGAAGAACCCGGACCGCCATTGTACGCAAACATGATCGGACGGGCACTGGCATTCTGCACGTCATTTTTGGTGTACGCCGTGAAGCCATACAAAGCGATTGGTTCGTTTTGCTCATTGTGCAGCAGCATGGTGCCGGCAGTGGCTGTGTAGTCGATGCGTTTACCGTCGATAGTCATCGTATGCTTCGTAACCGACACCTCCGGCTTAGGCAGGGTATCGCTTTTCATTTGCGCCAAAGCGCCCGGCGGTAACAGCCAAACCGCCAGCAGAAGAACCGGTATTAGTTTTAAATGTCTCATAATTTTGAGTTGTACGTTGAAGAAATGATGAGCCATAAATGTACAAAACAAAATTTTGCAATCGAAACTGGTTTGAAGGTGTTTTGTGTTTTGGTGCGATACGTTTTTAAAATTCACTAACACCAAAACACAATAACATAAAAGAACTATTCTTGCACCACCATACCGTCGAGCAGATTGATAACGCGCGAGCCGAACTCCGCATTTTTTTCGGAGTGGGTCACTTGGACAATGGTCACGTCCTCTTCTTTGTTGAGTTCAATGAACCAATTCATGATCTCTTGGCTTTGCTTGGAGTTTAGATTCCCCGTTGGTTCATCCGCTAGAATTAGCTTTGGGCGGGTAACCAATGCTCTGGCAATACCTACCAACTGCTGCTGCCCGCCGGAGAGTTGTTGCGGAAAAAGGTTTTTCTTGGCGACCATATTAAAACGATCCAGCATGTCAGCAACCATCGCTTTGCGATCTGCGTTTTTTACCTTTTGGTACAGCAATGGCGTTTCGATATTTTCGTACACCGTCAGTTCATCGATCAGATGGTACGCCTGAAAAACGATGCCGATCTGCGTTTTATAAACCTGCGAGCGCTGCTTCTCTTTCATTTTGAAAACATCCTGCTCGCCGAAGAAATATTCACCTTCGTTTGGCTCATCGAGCATGCCGAGAATGTGCAGCAGCGTGGACTTGCCGGAACCGGAAGGTCCCATGATAGAGACAAATTCGCCTTCTTCCACGTCTATGTTGATGCCGTTTAGCACGAAAGTGCGGTGACCACTGGTTTCGTACCATTTGTACATATTTTTTATTTGGATCATCTTTTTTTCGTTTTATTCTTCTTGGCTTTTTTCGATTCGTTGCCCGAATATTCAGCTGTTTTGATTTTCTGAATTTTCATCAAGCCTGCAAAAGTTAAGTTATAAAGTAAGTAGATGGACAATTTTATTTTTCTATTTGACAGCCTGCCTGCCGGCAGGCAGGGATTAACAGGATTGACAGGATACCGTAAATC
>CAZFBU010000101.1:0-16149 GCA_964517175.1 uncultured Saprospiraceae bacterium | reverse complement strand
GCCATCAGTCGGCTGGCGCGGTCGGCTTTGATGTCGGCAGGCACGTCGTCTTCCAACTCATACGCGCGGGTATCTTCTTCGTGGGAGTACTGAAATACGCCTAATCGATCAAAGCGCATCTCCCGTACGAAGTCGCACAATTCTTCGAATTCCTCCTCCGTTTCGCCGGGAAAACCGACCAGCATCGTGGTGCGCAAGGTAAGATCAGGGACGCGCTCGCGGGCAATTTTTATCAACTCAACCGTTTCTTCTCGCGTTATTTGTCGGCGCATTCTATCCAGCACCGTGTTGCTGGCGTGTTGCAACGGCATGTCGAGGTAGTTGCAAATTTCCGGTCGCTCGGCGATCACGTCGAAAATTTCCACCGGAAACTTGCTCGGATAAGCATAGTGCAGGCGAATCCATTCAATGCCCTCCACATCCGCAAGCGCATGCAGTAGCTTCGGAAGTTCACGCTGTTTATAAATATCCAAACCGTAATAAGTAAGCTCCTGCGCAATGAGCATCAATTCTTTCACGCCGCGCCGTGCCAGGCTTTGGGCTTCTGTCACCAGTTGCTCAATGGGTTTGGAGACGTGTTTGCCACGCATCAGCGGAATGGCGCAAAACGAGCAAGTACGGTTGCAACCTTCTGAAATCTTAAGGTAAGCATAGTGCGGCTCGGTCGTGATGAGGCGTTCGCCCAGCAGTTCGTGCTTGTAGTCGGCGTTGAATTTTGCCAGCAATTGCGGCAGTTCCATTGTACCGAACCAGGCATCCACCTCCGGTATCTCGACCGCCAGTTCATCGCGGTAGCGCTGGCTCAGGCAGCCGGTAACGTAGAGCTTATCAATGTCGCCTTCTTTCTTCACTTCGGCGTATTGCAGAATGGTATCGATGGATTCCTGCTTCGCCAGGTCGATAAAGCCGCAGGTATTGACGATGATGACATTGGCGTCTTCGTCATTGCTGTCGTGCACCACATCGTATTGATTGCCACGCAATTGCGTGATGATATTTTCCGAATCCACGATATTCTTTGAGCACCCCAGGGTGACCACATTGACTTTATCGGGATGCAAACGTTTCGTTTTCATATTGTTGCAAATGGTTCGCTCGCTGAGAAAGTTTACGAAGATACTGAATTTTATATTTTTCCGTTCATTATTTAAACATATCTTACAATTCAGAAAACATGAAAAAAATACGCCTCCTCCCCATTTTTATTCTGACGATACAATGCGCCTTCGCACAATTCGGCATCACCGGTGGCTACCGCTTCAACGATGCGCCCGACTGGCAGGTGACGGCATTGGATGGGACACAAGAACCAGCGCTGGGCGACGGCTTGTCGGTCGGCGTGGATTATTGGTTTCGCCTGAAAAATTATCGCGTGGAGTTCTTGCCGGAGGTGAATTTCAGCCGCTTTCAGCAGGCAAACATTTCCCACGAATATAATCTTTCCGCTTTCAGTTTATTTGCGAATGTCCATCTCTATCCCTTCGATTTTCTGGGTGATTGCGACTGCCCTACCTGGTCGAAACAGGGCAATTTCCTGCAAAAAGGCTTTTTCGTGCAAATCTCTCCGGGCGTGAGCTATTTACAGCAGACCATAGAAACCGAGAGCTTTCCCCTCAAAAGCAACGCCACAGCGCTGAGCCTGGGCGGCGGCATTGGCTTTGACATTGGCATCGCGGATCTGGTCACCCTCTCCCCCATTGCCGGTGCGCGCTATTATTTGTCGGCTCCGTGGGACGGACTTTCCGGCGTTTCTCCCGATTCAGCCAAACCGACAGAAAGTACTGTTTTACAGTTTTTTACGGGTATCCGACTGGGCTTCCGGTTTGATTATCAATAACCTGTCAAAAACCTTTTGCCATGCACCGTCTCTTATTCTTCATCTGCATCCTTTGCTGCTCCGATTATGGGTCCGCACAAATCAATTTTCCGCGTATCAGCCCGGATTGTGAACTTCGACAGCAAATCGGACGAACGGACATTACCATTCAATACAGTCGCCCGGGCAAGCGCGGTCGCCAGGTCATAGGCGAACTGGTGCCTTATGGGCGCATCTGGCGCGTGGGCGCAAATGAGTCCACGAAGTTTACCACCAGCGATGACATCGTCGTGGCGGGTAACGCGCTACCTGCCGGCACTTATGCACTCTACGCTTTTCCGTACGAAGATCACTGGGAAATCGTCTTTCACACCAACACGGCTCACTGGGGCGATGGACGCAACGACTACGATCCGGCGGAGGATGCTTTCCGCTTTCGCGTAATCCCGGAACGACTTCAGGATACGGTAGAAACGCTGACCATCGCGTTCGCCAATTTCACCCACCAAAGTGCAGATATGATGATCGCCTGGGAAAATACGCGCATTCGCTTCCCCATCGAAGTCGATACACATCGCAAAGTTATGGCGGAAATTCAGCAGCAAATTAAAGTTAACCCAACGGCGGATACGTACTACCAGTCTGCGCGCTACCTGCAGGAGGAAGGACTCGACCCGGAGCAGGCGCTGGCGTGGCTGAATAAGGCTTTGGAAATTGGCGGCGACACCTATTATTTTCACCGGGTGAAATCGCTGGTGGAAGCACAACTGGGACAGTACGAAGCTGCCATTGCTTCCGCAAACAAATCCAAAGAACTGGCGGCGCAGCAGGATAAAGATGAGTTTGTGCGCATGAACGAGCGAAATATTGCTGCCTGGCAGGCATTGCTGAAAAGTAAGAACTAATACCTTTTTAGATGCCTGATGCCAGATATCAGATGCCAGACGGAATCGAAATACCTCTTTCTTTATTGAAAATGGTATAATGCAAAATGAGAAGTTGAGCACAGCAAAATCCCATATTCTTAGGATAGCAGGCAGTTTTCACACAATTTCCTCCGGCTTCACCTCCAGCGTTACGCGTTCGGGGCTGAGCAGGCGGGTGCGCAAGCCCTGCGTTTTGGGCAATTCGTACTCAAAAAAGTAGCGGCAGGTGTGCAATTTGCTTTGGTAAAACTGTACATCTTCACCGCCGGCATCCGGCAGCGCTCTAGCGGCAGCAATCGCTTGCCTGAGCCACTGCCAGGCGATGGTAACTGTGCCAAAAAATTCGAGATACAAAGTGGCATCTGCGAGAAAAACTTCGGGTTTATCCTGTTGCGCCAGCATCATCAGATGGGTGGTGACTTCCTGCAATACCTTACCCGCCTGGGCGAGCTGCGTGGCAAAGGGCTTCAGGCGTTCAAAAGCTTGTGCCTGGGCCATCGTTTCCTGAAGTTCCTGCAGGTAGAGCTGCGCCGTTCTGCCTTTAGCCATCATGATTTTGCGACCCAGCAGGTCTAATCCATGAATGGTGGTCGTACCCTCATAGATAGCGTTCACGCGGATGTCGCGGTAGTGTTGTTCCAGCGGAAAGTCGTCAGTATAACCCGCGCCGCCGAGCACCTGCATGCCGATACTCGTAGCGTAAGTGCCCATTTCCGCCGGGTAGGATTTGGCGATGGGCGTGAGCAATTCGAGCAGCAGATGCGCATTCTCTTTCACTTCTCCTTCGGCAACTTCTGCCAGATCGGCATAATAACTGCATTGCAGCAGCAGCGCTTCACTGCCTTCCACGATTGCTTTTTGTTGCAATAACATTCTACGCACGTCCGCGTGTTCGATAATCAAAACCGGAGGGGCGTGCGGGTCTTTATTGGAGGGATGTCGCCCCTGTGGACGCTCGTTTGCATACTTCAAAGAGGCGTAATACGCCGCAGAAGCCGTGCCCGTCGCCATCAGCCCTGTACCAATTCTCGCTTCATTCATCATCTGAAACATGTACGGCAAACCCTGGTGCGGCTCGCCCACGAGATAGCCGCGGCATTCGTCCTGCTCGCCAAACATCAGGTGCGCAGCGACGTATCCCTTTTGTCCCATTTTGCCATAAATGCCCGCTGTGGTGACGCCATTGGGCACCAACTCGCCATTTTCCGGGCGATATTTCGGTACAACAAACAAGGAGATGCCCTTCACACCCGCTGGCGCATCCGGTAATTTTGCCAAAAGCAAATGTACCACATTGTCCACGGCTGTATGGTCGCCGCCGGAGATGTATATTTTTTGGCCTTTTATGCTGTAGGAACCATCGCGCAGCGGAGATGCAGAAGTGGTGATATCGGTCAGAGAGCTTCCCGCCTGGGGTTCGGTGAGCGCCATGGTGCCCTGCCACGCCCCCGCGTACATGTGTGGGATGTAAGTTTCGCGCAATTCCTGCGCACCAAAGCTGAGGATCAGGTTTGCGGCGCCCTGCGTCAGAAAGGCATGAGCGGCAGCATTGCCATTGGCGGCGTAAAAAGTGAGCAGGGCTGCGTTCATCAGGGTGAGTGGCATTTGCTGACCACCATTGTCGTAGCGGTCGTGCGCCGATATCCAGCCGCCTTCCGCCAGCGCCCGGATCGCTTCTCGCAGACTCGGGTGCACATGTACCACCCCATCTTTATAATAGGCTTTCTCCTTGTCCATTTCCCGGTAAAACGGAAAAAGATACATGTCGCCGATTTGCTTCGCCGCATCGAGTGCCATATCGAAGGCTTCGGCGTCGTAATCGCTGTAATATTCGTATTCATTGAGTTTGGCCGCTTCCAGCACTTCGTGCAGCAAAAAGCGCAGGTTGCGGGAACTGATATATTGTTCTGGCATGAACGTTCGGGTTTAAAAAGTAACAGGTCAGGTGATAAAGATAGCGAATTTTCGCAAAAAACGCACAATTAGATTTGTTAAAAAAGTCTCGCGCGCTATTTTAACAAAAAAACATGGAAAATCAATAATTAAAATAGAAAATCTTTTTTTAAAACAGATAAAAGCATAAAACAAATAAAAATTTTCCTCGTTTGAATTTTAGTACATGTATTTGGAGTTCAGTTTTAAACAAATCGATTGCAGGAGAATTTAATCTTTTTTTTCATAGTGTTTCGACCTTCAATATTCACCTTCAAATGCTTTTGACTCAAATACGATGAATAAACTATTAGAAAATAAAAAATATTTCATCTAATTCAATATAACTATAAAACAAGTTTTTATGAATTTCTCTTTTCTTAATGTTTGTGCGATTTTAATATTCTCTTTACTAATATTTGGTTGCCAGCAAAATGCAAACAACGAGCAAAATGATACCCGTGCGGAAGAACTGCCCCAGCAGAATATTCCGGCTCCTTCGGCTAACCCGGAAGCGATCAGTGACGACGAACTTCGACAATTTGTTTCGGCAGCCCAACAAGTACAGGTACTTGGTCAGGGCATCCAGCAGGAAATGGCGGATGCCGTGCAGCGGGAGGGCCTAGATGTGCGCCGTTATAGCGAAATACAGATAGCAGAGCAGGATCCGAATCAATCTGCTGATGCTACGCCCCAGGAAATGGCACAATACGAAAAAGCGTTTCAATCCGTGGCAGAGATTCAACAAACGGCTCAGCAGGAAATGGAAGAAAGGATTGAAGCAGAGGGACTTACAATTGATCGTTATCAAATGATAGCCGATCGATTGCAGCAAGACCCGGCGTTGCAGCAGAAATTCCAAACGATACAACAGGAAATGAACTAATAACTAAATTTTTTATTACTAAACTAAATTTTTTATGATGTTTCGATTCAAAAATGCATTAATTTTTTCATTAATTATGTCACTTGGCAGTTGGAATGCTTTCGCACAGGAACCAATCGTACCGGAGGTTTCGGAGGATGATCTTAACTTATTTGCCTCTGCCTTCACGGAAGTACAAAATATTAACAATGCCATACAACAGGAAATGGTAAGTGTTGTGGAAGGTGAAGGCATCGAAGTAGATCGTTTTAACGAAATCCAGCAAGCGCAACAAGATCCGAACCAAAAAGTGGAAGCAACCGAAGAAGAAAAAGCGCAGTTTGTCAAAGCAACTCAAAAAATACAGGAGTTGCAGGTACAAGCACAGGAAAAAATGCGTACTAAAATAGAGGAAGAGGGACTGACGATTGACGATTATCAGAAGATTATAACCGCTATCCAAAATAGCCCGGAGTTGCAGGAGAAGCTGCAGAAAATTCTCGAAGAAGGATAGATCAACCGCCTATTCTATTTGCACAAGGCAGCATGTCCGGTCGTTACAGCCTGGCATGCTGTTCTGTTTTAGCATACCTGCTTGCTCTGTGATCCGAATATCTCCGGCAGAGCAAGCGCGATTCCGGGCGAGGGGTGCGGCTTTGCGAGCCAAATTCTGCAACCCTTTCGGGATTATCCCACCTTCAAGGTCAGGGTGTTGTTGTAAAAATAATAATTGTACTCTGACCTATTTGATTTCCGGTGCTTCATCGCCGGGCTTGTCCGTAGCAGATTCTTCTTTCTTAAAACCGTACGGGCAATGGCGGCAGCCGCTCTGGCAGCAAAAACCGCGCTTGCGCAAATAGTGCTCCGTGAAAACGTAGCGTCCGTTTTCGATGTAAAAATCAATACCTTCCTGAAGTGGAGCGTTGGGGTTCATTTGGGAGTTGATGGGTTGATGAGTTGGTGGGTTGAAAAGTTGATTTTGCACATGATTCGATTCAACCTTTCAACCCTTCACAAATAAATAGTTTTACGTTGTTTGCAACGCCGGAATGCGTGCTTTCACCAGCTCGTACACACCAAAGAGCGCGCCCGTGTAGAACAGATCACCCAGTACGCCATTCAACAGAAAGCCGAGTGGTGGCGCCAGTTCCATACTCATAAAGGGCAAGCCGGCCGTGTAGCAGCCTAGCAGCCCGGCGATATTTTGCGGATACAACGGCGAATGCAGCCAAACGCCAAAATTCGTTACCAGGTAGAATAAGGCCGAAGCCGACAGACTGGCGAGAAGGAGGTTCGATATTTTCACCTTTCGCAGTAGTGCGAAGCCCAGCAGCACGATCAGCGCAAAGCTTAGGTACACCCACACGTGCCCAAACCACTGAAAGCCTTCGTAGTACTGCGCATAGATCACATTGTCGAGTATCAGATCACTTACCCACATGGCTGCGAACGGCACGGCAAAGGCCAGCCAGCGCTTACTGAAATAAGCAGCGCCAAACAATCCCATTGCGCCGATGGGCGTAAAGTTGTACGGATGGGGCAGCAGCCGACTCATGGCAGCGGCAAAAATCAAAACGATGAGAATTCCTATTCGGAGGTTAACTTGCTTGTTCATCTTGAAAACTAGTATTTTTTTGGTTAAAGCATCGCCTGCAAATTTAAAGCAAAAGCGACGTTTTTAATAATTTAGGAACGATCAAATAACCTCAGGTAGCCAACCGGCAGCGATAAATGTCCGGGAAAAATTGCGGCTTTGCAAGGTTTTTGCAGCGATTTTTACCCTGATAACACGCAATATGGCGTTGGAGTTTCCACAAATTCACCGGGCATTGCTATATTTGGGTTTTTGTTCAATAAAATATTCTTTTCAAAATTTAAAATAATAACAGGCTGATGAAAAAAGATAGCTTATTTTTAGTGTTTTTACTTTTGGTTTGTGGCGCGTTGCAAACATTTGCCCAGGCGAATCGCTGGCAGCAGCGTGCATCCTATAAAATGGAAATAGATGTTGATGTGACCAAACATCAGTATCAGGGTAAACAAAACCTGATTTATATCAACAATTCTCCCGACACGCTTCATAAAGTTTTTTATCATCTGTATTTTAATGCGTTTCAGCCGGGCAGTGCGATGGATGTGCGTTCGCGTACCATTGCCGATCCCGACGGGCGCGTGTCCAGCCGTATTTCCACCCTGAAGCCCAACGAAATCGGCTACCAGAAAATCCAGATGCTGAAGCAAAATGGCGAAGATTTGCAATATGAGGTAGAGGGTACCATCCTCGAAGTGACGCTCAACGAACCAATAATGCCCCATAGTTCTACCACTTTTGACATGACGTGGGAGGCGCAGGTACCCGTGCAAATTCGCCGCAGCGGGCGCGACAACGCCGAAGGCATTGCCTACTCCATGGCGCAATGGTACCCGAAACTGTGCGAGTACGACTACCAGGGCTGGCATGCCAATCCGTACATCGGGCGGGAGTTCTATGGCGTTTGGGGCGATTTTGATGTAAAAATTACCATCGACAAAGATTACACCATTGGCGGCACGGGCTATTTGCAAAATCCTGATGAGATCGGGCACGGTTATACCGACAAAAAAGTGAATGTGAAAGGCGACAAACTCACCTGGCACTTCATCGCTCCAAATGTGCACGACTTTATGTGGGGCGCCGACCCGGATTACACCCACGACACATTCGTGCGCGAAGATGGCATGGTGATGCACTTCTACTACCAGAAAAATGAACGCACCGAAGACAACTGGGCGGCATTGCCAAAAATTATGGACAAGGCATTCGAGTACATCAATAAAACCTTCGGACAATACCCCTACAAGCAGTATTCTTTCGTACAAGGCGGCGACGGCGGCATGGAATATCCGATGAGCACCCTCATTACCGGTGAGCGTAGCCTGCCCAGCCTGGTGGGCGTATCGGTACACGAACTGATGCACTCCTGGTACCAAATGCTGCTGGGCACCAACGAAAGCCTCTACGCCTGGATGGACGAGGGCTTCACCAGCTACGCTTCCAGCGAAATTATGAATCACCTGCGGGGCGAAGGGCTGCTACCCGGCGAAAAAGTCGAGAATCCGCACGCGGGTACGTATGCCGGCTACGGGCGTTTTGCGATGAGCGGGCGGGAAGAACCGCTAACAACGCACGCCGATCATTTTGTTACCAATTCGGCTTACGGCGTGGGGTCTTACACCAAAGGGTCTGTCTTTTTGAGTCAGCTAAAGTACATCATCGGCAAGGAAGCCTTCGACCAGGGGCTGCTGCGCTACTTTTACACCTGGCGTTTCAAGCATCCGAATGTGAATGACTGTGTGCGCATTTTTGAAAAAGAATCAGGGCTGGAACTCGACTGGTACAAAGAGTACTGGGTACATACGACCCACACCATTGACTATGGCGTAGAGAATGTAGCCGCCGATGGTCGCAACACCAAAGTGACGCTCGCAAAATCGGGATATATGCCCATGCCGCTGGATGTGCTGGTGACATATGCGGACGGTTCGCAGGAAATGTTCAATATCCCACTGGCAATGATGCGTGGCAACAAACCCGCACCGGAAAGCAACCTGAAGTACACCGTTTTGAACGATTGGTCGTGGACGCACCCGAGCTACGAATTTACCATCAACCGCCCGCTGGAGGATATTTCCAAAGTGGAAATCGACCCGGATCGTGGCATGGCGGATATAAATTTACAGAATAACGTATTTGCGAAACCCTAAATGAGATCGGACGGAGCCAGGATAATCAATTACCATAACAATGCACTTGAATGAAACTCTCCGTCATCATCGTCAATTACAACGTCCGTTATTTTCTGGAGCAAGTGCTGCGCTCGGTGCAGCGGGCGGCGCGGGGCTTGTCGGTGGAGGTGTTTGTGGTGGATAATAACTCCAAAGACGACTCGGTGGCGATGGTGCGGGAGCAGTTTCCCGATGTGCAATTGATTGTAAATCAGGAAAATACTGGTTTTGCTAAAGCGAATAATCAGGCGATACGCGCTTCGTCCGGAGCATACATCCTGCTGCTGAATCCCGATACGGTCGTTGCGGAAAATACATTTACGAAATGCCTGGTTTTCATGGACTTACACCCGGAAGCGGGCGGCTTGGGCGTGCGCATGATCGACGGTGCCGGAAAATTTCTGCCGGAAAGCAAGCGCGGTTTTCCGTCGCCCTGGGTGGCATTTTGCAAGACGTTCGGCTTGTCCGGTTTATTTCCGAAATCCAGAATTTTTAACCACTATCACCTGGGTTATTTGCCTGAAGATCAGACACATGAAGTCGAAGTGCTGGCGGGCGCGTTCATGCTGCTGCGTCGCTCGGTGCTGGATGAGATCGGCTTGCTCGATGAGGCGTTTTTCATGTACGGCGAAGATATTGATTGGTCGTACCGAATTGTAAAAGCAGGCTACAAAAATTACTACTTCCCGGAAACAACGATCATTCATTACAAAGGCGAAAGCACCAAAAAAGGCAGCCTGAACTACGTGCGCGTGTTTTATCAGGCGATGATCATTTTTGCCCGGAAGCACTTTCAGGGTGGCAAGGCGAGTCTGTTCGTATTGATGCTGCAAATGGCGATTTACCTGCGTGCATTTTTGACGCTGATCTCCAATATTTTCAAGGTGATCCGATTGCCCCTCTGGGATGCGGCGGTGATGTATGCGGGTTTGTACGGCTTGAAAGTTTTCTGGTCAAATTATTATTACAAAGATTCCGGTCACTTTGACGATACGATTTTGTATTTCAACTTTCCACTTTATGTTTTCATTTGGCTTACAACAATTTATTTCAGTGGCGGCTACGATGAATCAGGCAACCTGCGGCGGCTGGTGCGCGGTCTGGCAATCGGTACCGTGCTGATCGCGGCGGTGTATGGCTTTCTGGATATGCAGTACCGCTCGTCGCGGGCGATCATTGCGATGGGCGCGGTGGTAGCCATTGCCGGGACGGTGGCGCTGCGCATGTTGATTCATTTTCTTCGCTTTCGGAATTTTAATGTCGGGAAAGAGCAACCAAAAAACCTCGTCATTATTGGCTCAAAAGCCGAAAGTGAGCGCGGCGAACGGCTATTGCAACGTGTGCAAATCGCTAAAAATCAGATCGGTATCATTTCGCCGAAAGTAGAATATGACGAACAGGTGTTTCTTGGCAGCATCAACCAGTTGGCAGATTTGGTAAGAATATACAACATCGAAGAAATCATTTTTTGCTCCAAAGACCTTGCATATCAGGATATTATCGGTTGGATGTCCGCCCTGAATGCCAACATCGAATACAAAATTCTACCCGAAAACAGCCAGAGCATTATCGGCAGCAGTTCCAAAAATACCGCCGGCGAGCTATATACCGTGAACGTACGCTTTAAGATTAGCGCCCCGCGGAATCGTCGTAGTAAACGAACTTTTGATATTTTACTGGCTCTTTTTCTGCTGGTTACGCTGCCGGTTCAATTGCTGATCGTAAAAAATCGCATGGGTCTGATTCGCAATATTTTCACCGTACTAGGCGCTAAAAAAAGCTGGGCAGGCTATATTCCGCTCGCGAAGCCACTAGTTTTGCCGAAGCTCAAGCCCGGCGTACTCACGCCGGCGGATGCCATTTCAATTGAAAAACTCGATGAAGCCACGCAGCAGCGCCTGAACTTTTTCTACGCCAAAGATTACAAAATCAGCCGGGATATCACAATCGTTTATGAAGCATATCGGGCATTGGGCAAACGATAAAAATACCCCTGGCACATTTGATACCAGGGGCTTTCGATGCTTGCACGGTTAAGATTTACTCAACACCTTCATCTTCTTTCACATCAGTTGGAACATTTTCAGGTGAAATTTCCTTGCCATTTACGTCCACATAAACGACCAGTTTCTGCGCGCCTTGGCGCAAGCGCAGGCGATAGATCGTTTTGTTGTTCGACAAGAGCATGATCTTTTCGCCGCTGTTCAGGCGGTAGCCACCGTAATTCGACGCTGTGGCATCCTGAATGTTCTGTGGCAACTCCTTGGCAGCGTAGTAGCTGGTTGCCGAAATGCCGGTTCCGTTAGCATAGTAGCGAGCCCGTGCCTTCTGACTGTCGAGCTGGAAATTCGCTACATAGCGCGCACCGGAGCGGTCGCGAGCGCTGGCAGATTGCTTCTCCCAAAGATTGACGGTCAAACCAGCGAAGTAGCCTTCCTGCGCATCCAGCACAGCTTGTGGCACTTCTGCGGCGTCCACTTTTTCCACTTTTAGTGAAATTTGAGCGTTTGCCGCGAATGCAGCCATGAAGAACAAGGTTAAAACAAACAAATTTTTCATAATAGATTGAATTTAAATGGTTAATGAATAAGGTTTATTGTAGAAGACATAAGGAGAATGGAATAGGGAGGTGTCCCTTTACCAAAATCTTTCTTCCCTCTACGCTAAAATATTTTACTCCACATGGTTTTCATGGATTCGGATTTTAGTTTTTCGTAGCTTTGCCATTGCTTTTCAGAGAGGAGTTTTTTCAATTCCTGCTCTTTCTTCTTATTGATTTTCAGACCTTTATTGTAGTGAGTAAACATATTCAAATCCTGATCCAACACTTCGATTTGAACAATGCGTGCATATTTCAAATTCAGCTCTTGCACCGGCGTGACTTGATCCGCTTTAAGCGGAATTTCTTCTTTCATGCGCAGTGTCATCTTCTCGGCGCGCTCTTCCGGCGTACCGGGGTTATCGAACGTTTGCGCTTGCGCGATCTGGACAATGGTAATTAGGCTTAGGATGCTCAATATTGTTTTCATTATCAGATTTTTATTTATGTTAAAAATAAACCTTTCAACCCTTCAACCCTTCAACCTTTTTCACTCCTTTAATTCGATCAAACTCTGCCCGATAATCCGGATCATTTGTACCCATCACGGTATCCCAAAAATTGAAATATAAGCCATAGTTGCAATTCGACCGGGCATGGTGCATGTTGTGATGCGTGGAGGTATTGAACCATCGGAAAAACGGGTGGTGAACAAACCCTTGCGGGAATATTTCGTAACCCAAGTGCCCAATGACATTCCAACCCAACGACCAGGTCGCGAAAATTCCCAACGCTGCCGGATGAAACGGTATGAACAAAACTGCCAGCGGCACGATGCCGATTTCAACCAATGCCTCCAGCGGGTGGAAGGACAACGAAGCCCAGGGTGTCGGATTGTTAGAAACATGATGCACTTTGTGTAAAATTTTAAATAAATTTGGATAATGCATGAATCGGTGCATCCAATAGAAATAAGTATCATGCAAAACAATCAGAAAAACAACTGAAAATGCGAAGAATCCCCAACCGTATTCATTTACATTCAGATAAATCTCCGTCCAGCCAGCCAATTGCATAAAGTAAATTCCGATGCCCAGCAGCGCAAAAACCATCGCCGTGACCGCTGAGTGTTGCACCTCGTGCCAGATGCGTTGTGTTTTCGGGAATTTGGTTTGAATTTTTACCCCCGCAAAAGGCTTTTTCCAAATGACGTAGAAGATCAGGAAAGCCAAGCCGGCAGCAGTCAAGTAGCGCAGGAAAACGAACATAGCACCCAGCGCCCAGCCGTTAAATAGTCCGAAGTTTTCGATTAAATAGTACATCTCATGTATGTTTTAGTATTGAAAAATATTCATGGGATTAGAGCGAGACGCCAGCTTTCACTGGCATCTCCGCTCTCACAATTTGTCAATTCAAATCAAACTCGTAAGTCTCGCCATTGATGGTTACCGTTGCGCGGCCACTGCCCAGGAAGGTTATGCTACCCTCGAACGAAAAGCTGTTGCCATCGGTACCGTTGCCAGTTAGCGTGAAAGTCCCCGTGCCGCTTTCAATTTCGAGTGTATTTTTGCTAACACTCAAAGATGTGAGCGTCATTTCCAGATCGGAGGTAAAGCTGTTCATGTTGCGCACTTTGGAGGTTTGGCTGCCGGAGCGATTGTACGTACCGTTGAGCGTCCAGTTAAGACCACTGATGAGGTTGCCGATCGTCCAATCACTGCTTGCATTATCATTGGAAGCCAGACGCAAGGTTTCATACTCGCCGCTGGTATTTCGAGCAAAATCCAGTGAAGTTGGAATCATTACATTGTTGCAATTTACCGTCCAAAGCCAGGTGGTTGTGTAATTTGCCATAACGCGGGGTTCATCGATGCTGCGAACGATAGTCGAGTCAAACGTTTCGCCACAATCGCCGCCGGTAAGGTTCTTTTCGGTGTATTCCAGCGCGACCAGCGTCGCGTCGCTGACTTCATCAGCGATGCCTGCCGTGCCGGAGAAGAGTGCCGATTCTACAATCGCTGCTGCCTCTTCCGGGGCGATGATGCTGGTGTCGTCGTTGCTGTCTTCATTGCAAGATGTGAAGCCGAGCGACAGCGCCAGCAAAATCAAGGAAAAAAATGGTAGATTGTTTTGATTTTGAAATTTGAGTTTCATGGTTTTAATATGTTTTGAGTGAAATAATCGTGACTGTTTTCGCTTACAAAAGAAGCCGAAAAAGCAAGGCGAGCCAAATCATTTCAATGAATGGTTGGCATCTTTCAACCAATGAAATAATTTTGAAACCGGGCTTTAAACAATGGATGTTAGATAAGTAAATTGAAGATCAACTTTTTATGATCCTGCATCCAAATTTCTATCACCCAATACCTGACTTCTGTGTTGCCATAGATGGAAGAAAAATGACCATTCGTTGAAAGCTTTTGCAGTAAGCTCCCGGAATTGTCTATTTTTGATTGGCAACTATGAATTTTCAAGGAATGAGTACGCAAGAGAAAATAATCAATCGGCGGCTGGAAGCCTTCCTGCACATTTGCATCTGGATAGTATTTGTTTCGGTGTATGCGATCATTTTTTCGCGTTTTATGCCCTGGGAAATCAGTCTCCTCCGTGCCTTTGGTAATGTGCTGCCGATGGCGTTTTTGTTTTACATCAATCTCTGGCTGGTCAATCAATTTATCGAACAAAGGCGCTATGTGCTGTTCGCGTTGATTGCCCTTGCACTTTTTTTTGGAGCTACTTTTCTGCGATCTGAATTGAACACCTACTTTCCGGACGTGCGACGTGAAATGCTGGATATGAATAAGCGCGAAACCTGGTTTTTTGGGGCACTACTGACGAATTTAAGTTTTGCGATCATTGGTGTTTTTTACCAAATGTTGTACAATCGCTACCGTATTGAGCAGCGTAATTTGACAGTCATTAGCGAGCAACGCGAGGCACAATTGCAGGCACTTCGGGCGCAAATCAATCCACATTTTCTATTTAATACCTTGAATAACATTTACTCGCTGGCGGTGGTCAAATCCGACAAAACGGCAGAAATGGTACTCAAGCTTTCCAATTTGCTGCGTTACGTGATCTACGATGGGCAGGCGGAGCAGATCGAACTCAAGCGCGAAGTAGAGCATATTCAGCATTTTATTGAGTTATTTCAAATGCGGAGTGAGAACCCATTGGACATCAAATTCAATACAAGCGACAAGTTGAACGGTATGAAAATTGAACCGATGATCCTGATTCCCATTGTCGAAAACTGCTTCAAACATTGTGATTTTGATAGTAATGCACAAGCCTTCGTACAGATTGATTTGCAAGTTGGGAATGGTTATTTATATTTCAAAACTGTCAATTCCAAAGATGATCGCAATCAGCAGAAGGATAAAGCGGGCGGTGTCGGATTAGAGAATATTCGCAAGCGATTAGCACTGAAATACAGGGATCAACATCAGTTAAAAATTTACAATTCGACTACTACCTTTGAAGTACAATTGGATTTAAAATTTTAAACTATGGCAACCATTAAAACCTTACTCGTTGATGATGAATACCTGGCACTCAATCTATTGGAAGAATTTACCGGTCAGGTACCTGATTTGGAGATCGTAGAAAAGGTAAAATCGCCCATGCGCGCGCTGGAAATATTGCACCAAACGCCGATTGATTTGCTTTTCCTGGATATTCAAATGCCGACGCTCAGCGGTAATAATTTGCTCAAGACACTGAAAAATCCGCCATTGACCATTTTTACGACAGCGTACAGCGACTACGCCATTGAAGCCTTTGAGTTGCATGCGGTGGACTACCTGTTAAAACCATTTTCCTTCGAGCGCTTCCTGCAGGCGGTGAACAAAGCTAAAGAACAACTTCAATTCCGCGCTTCGGAGCCGGACATCGTGCTGCCCACCACCAGCAAGGATTTCTTTTCGATAAAAGTGGATGGGAAAATTGTAAAAGTACATTTTGACGATATTTTGTACATTGAAGGTTTGAAAGAATACGTTCGCATCGTGTGCCGAGACGCGCGCCTGGTCACGCTGGAAAGCCTTAAAAACCTGGAAGACTTGCTTCCGGCGAATAACTTTGTGCGGGTGCATAAATCCTACATCGTTGCCAAAAGCAAGGTGCAGTCGCTCGACGGTAATATGCTGGAAATCGGCAAGCAAAAGGTTCCCATCAGCCGCAGCAAGCGCGATGAAATCGTGGAGTGGATTTTTTACAGGTAGGTTGAAAGGTTGACGGGAAATGTATATTAAAATCAACTCTTAAACCTTTCACCCCTACAACTCCCCTACTCCGCTACAATCGC
>CAZFBU010000100.1:5157-16177 GCA_964517175.1 uncultured Saprospiraceae bacterium | reverse complement strand
AAATTAAATTCTGCAGCCTGATCCTCGCCTGACCGACAACATTTGTATATACGCAGCATTGCGTATATATCCCTATGTCGGTCGTTCAAATTTATCCCCTTTTTGCCACAAATCCAAAGGGCTGCGGAAGTTTTTCATGGCGTGCTGCGCCACATGCAGGTATTTTTCGGTGGTCTTTAGCGAGTTGTGCCCAAGTAGTTCTTTGACGACTGCCGTGCTATAACCTGCCTGGATGCAATGCGTAGCAAAACTGTGCCGCAGACTGTGAAAAGTGGCGTAGGGATTGGCACCTGCTGCTTTTTTGGACCGATGAAACACGGCTTGCAGGCTACGCGTACTGTACTGCTCGCCGTGCATCCCTTCAAACAGCCAGTACCTGGGTTTAAACTGTTGGATGTAATCCCGCAATAATTGTTCGGCTTCCTGCGCCAGAATGACGTAGCGATCTTTCCGTCCTTTGCTGTCATGTATAAAGAGGGCGCGTCGTTCAAAGTTGATATCCGCTACTCGCAGGCGTACGACTTCTGAAATACGCAAACCGGCGGAGTAAGCCAGTGTAAGGGCGCAGCGATGTTTGAGGTTGCGGGTTTTAGCCAGGATGTCCTGCACCTCCTGTACGCTGAGTACATTGGGCTGGTGGTACTTCTTCTTTGGTCGAACGAGCTGATAATATTGCCGGGGCAGCCCCAGCACTTTTTCGTAGTAGAACTTGATCGCGTTGATCAGTTGATTTTGGGTACTGATGGAGATGTTGCGTTGTCGTACCTGCTGTACGATATATTGTTCGATCTGGTGTTTGGTCACATCCGAGGGGTGCAAATTGGAAAAATGAAGCAAAAAATGTTGAAAATGCCAGCGGTAATTTTTTCGGGTGGCATGGCTGTAGCGACGCAGTGTAAGCTGCTCCTCCATCGCTTCCAGTTCGTACAGATATTTCGACGTCGGTTTTTCTGTTTGGGGGCTAGCGGGCAGTGATATTGCAGGGGCAGGAGAGATGGCATCGCTTTTTGAAATCAATTGATAAGCCAATAAAAAAGAGCGAGCCTCCTGACTATCAGGCACTTCCCAACGTTTTGTTTTGGGCATCCACTTTCTGCCGGGCAGTTCGCGAACTTGTTCAATCAGCGCTTTGTCTTTTGCAGAAATGACGATTAGCCAACGATCGCCCATGCGTCCGGCTAATCGGGGCAAAGAATAATGTGCGTTCATGTTTTTGTACAAAGCTAAAAGGGATCGCCTCAATTATCCGTGTAATAAACGTTTAATGCCGTTTGTAGCCGTTTGTAAACGGCCACAAACGTTTATTCCAAAGGAATGGCTATGCGATTGATTTACTTTTCCTGCAAATCCACTCGCTCCACCGTTCGGTTGAGCCGGGCTTTTTCTGATTGGAAGCCCATCAGGTGGCTTTCCATGGAAGCCTCGAGGGTGGAAGTAAGCAGGTTGGCGTCTTGCTGGTCAATGGCTTGTATCCAATCGCTGACCAGCCCCCAGTCGCCGCCGCCGTGCCCGGAGGCGATGTTTGCCGTGCCTGCTTCGGCATTCCAGTGGGTAATTTCGTTGGTGCGGAAATCGGCAACGTAGAGGTCGGTTTCGTCGCCCACCAGATCGCCCATGCTGCCCATGATGCGGGTGCGGCGTCCGGCGTAGCTGGTGAAAGCTTCCATGCTGAAGCTGGCGGTGGTGCCACCCTCAAATTCCAGCCCCAGCACCAGGTGGTCGGGCTGGTTGTTATCGCAGCGATAGACGCAGCGCCCGTAGGGACCTTCGCGCAGTTGCTGCAGGACGTATTCGGCTTGCTCGTCTTTATTTTCCGGCAGATCAAACACGTAATTGCGCTGTCGTTTGCGGTAGTAAATTTCCAGGGCGGAGTAGGGGCAGGCGCTTTCCACGGCACAGCCGTCGGTGCAGCGGGCCGTGCTGCCAGCGGGGGCATTGGCTTCCCGAAACCACTGCAACGAGCCGAAGGAAGTCACGTAATTGCAGTTTTTACCCAGCCACCAGCGCAGGATGTCGAGGTCGTGGCAGGATTTTGCCAGGATGATGGGGTTGGTATCTTCAGCGCGCCGCCAATTGCCCCGCACGAAGGAGTGCGCCATGTGTACGTGCTCAATCGGTTCGAAGTGCTGCACGCTCACGATTTCGCCAAGCACCCCGGAATCGATAATGCTTTTTACCTGCCGGTAATAGGGTGCATAGCGCAGCACATGACAAACGGCAACGATGCGATCGTATTTTTTCGCTTGCTGCAGAATATCGGAACATTCGCGCCACGACTGGGCGATGGGTTTTTCCAGCAAAAGGTCGTAGCCCATAGCCAGCGCCTGCATCGCCGGTCCGTAGTGGAGGTTATCGGGCGTGGTGATGATGACGGCATCGGCGAATTTGGGCACTTTGAAAACGTCTTCCCAGGTCACAAAGCGATTTTTTGCAGGGATATCATGTTTTTGCGCGTAGCGTTCATTGCGAATGTCGATGGGTTCGGCTACGCCGACAATGTCGAGTTCATCAGGATTGGCTGCGGCGTAATTGCCATACACATTGCCGCGGTTGCCGGCGCCCAGGGTAATGGCAGTTACCGGTTTCTTTGGCTTTTTAACAGATGGATAATCATAGCCATAAGTGAATTTTTTCATGGGAATGCCAGCCAGTGCATCCCCGGCAATGGCGCCACCGGCAGAGAGCAGGCCCATCGTGCGCAGGAGGTCTCGGCGCGTCCAGTTCTTTTGCATAGGGTTCTTTTTTTCTGCAAACAAGGTTATTTCCGTTTGTAATATTAAAAATTTTCCCGGAAAAAATCATGCGCCCCGACAGATAAACCGCGAATCCGCCAGTTTACTCGCCTCAGGTGGACAAACAGCGACCCGCCAACTAATATTTGAAAAAATGCCCGAAAGCCCGTAGCTTTGGCAGCTAACCAAATACCCTTTGCAACACGTTATGCCAGATCAAGAACTAAGAATGGAAACCTACCGGGATGAGGAGGTGCAGGAGGCGATTCAGGAGCTTTTCAGTTATCCGGTTTTCCTGGAGGGGATGAAAAACTTTCTGCCTGCGGAATTGAGCGAGCATATTTTACGGGCAAAAGATCAGGCTGAAACAGCTTTTGATTTTCAAAAAAATATCATTTATCCCTTTCTGAAATTGATTATCCGGTCGAGCATGACTGCCCTGACAACCAGTGGCTTAGAGCAGCTCAATCCCGAAGATAAATATCTGTTTATTTCCAATCATCGGGATATTGGTCTGGATTCCGCGTTTCTGAATATGGCGCTGTTTGAGCATGGCTTTCCGACCAGCCAGATTGCCATCGGCGATAATCTGATGCGGCATCGCATTGCCGAATTGATTTTTCGCATCAATAAGAGTTTTGTGGTGAAGCGGAGCGGCTCGCCGCGCGAGTTGTATGAGTATTCGGTGCGCTTGTCGCAGTACATCCGCGACCTGGTGACCCGGGGGAAGGATTCCGTCTGGATTGCGCAGCGCGAAGGGCGGGCGAAAGACGGCAACGACCGCACCCAGGTGGGCTTGCTGAAAATGCTGAGCTTGTGCTGCGCCGACGATCTGCAGGCGCACTTTCGCGCCATGCGCGTGGTGCCGGTGGCTATTTCTTACGAGTATGATCCGTGCGGGAAGCTGAAAATGCTGGAATATTTGCGAAAACAAGCAACCCCTACTTATAAAAAGCCATTCGCGGAAGATGTGGAACACATCCTGCTGGGGCTGCGCGGGCAAAAAGGGCAGGTGCATATCCACTTTGGCAAACCCCTGCGCGACGAACTCGACGCCCTGGCGGCTGCGAATGCCTCCAAAGGTAAGCTGGAAGCCCTGGCAGCGCTGATCGACCGGGCCATTCACCTGAATTATCGATTGCACCCGGTGAATTACGTGGCACACGATCTGCTGTTCGGAAAACGAACGTACCAAAAACATTATACGCCTTTGCAATGGGAAGAGCATAGCCGCTTTTTTGAAGAACAAATGCAGGGAGTACCGGAAGAAGACTACGAAGCTGGATGGCGCTATTTGCTATCAATGTACGCCAATCCGCTGCTGAATGCCGCCGCGTACGGAGGCCTGAATGCGTGACGGTGGATTTGTCACGAATTTTATTTTTTTGTAAATATATGTAAATAAAAAATGCTTTTCCGGCACTTTTGCATAAGAAAAGCACTACATGCAGATATGACAGCACGGTTCAGTGGCTGGTGGCAGCGCCGGTTTTTCAACCAGTTTCAGGCCTCATACCGACCTTTCCACACTTCGATGAGTTCGTCTTCCTCCTGTTCTTCTTCTTTGAATTCGATGGGTAGCGCGCCCACCTCCAGGTAAGCCCAGTCCCAGAGCAATTGCTCTACGAGGGTGAGCAGTTTGTCGTTATCCACTTGTGCGAGTAATTCGATGGCTTGCAGTTTGCGTTCGAGGAAGGATGCTTTCATAGTTATGCTGGTTTGAACAAATATATTCCATCAAACCCGAATTTGCAAGCGTGGTTTTGCACATTTATCCACATAGTTTTCCACAAAGGCGGAATTTACTTTTCCAGCCCGCTCATCAGGAGTGTGGAAATCTGCTCATAAAGCTGGTCGGGTGTGACCGGCCGCTCGGGTTTGTACCAGTCGTACAACCAGCGCATGGAAGAAAAAATGGTGTATAACGCGGTGAAGGAATCCAGTTGCTTAAACGCGCCCTGCTCGATGCCGGATTCGATAATCGCCTGGAAGCGCTTCTCGTAGTCGCGGCGCAGCGCTTTAAATTCGGAGAGATGCGGTTCGCTGAGATGCCGCCATTCGTCATTGAAAGCCGTGACAGAGGTAAAATCCGAAGTTGCGATATCGATGTGAACGCGGATGAGCGCCCGCACCTTGTCGGCAGCAGTAGCCTCCATGGCTTCCACCGCCGCCATAGCCCGGCGGAAGTGCCCGGCATTGGCGAAGCAAATTTCGCGGAGGAGTTCTTCCTTCGAGCCGATGTGGTTGTACAGGCTGGAAGCTTTCAGGTTGACTTTTTCCGCCAGATCACGCATGGAAGTCGCCGAATAGCCTTTATCCCGAAACAACAGCGCCGCCGCTTCGAAGATGACTTGTTTCTTCGTCTTGTTTTTGCTGGCAATTATCGCCTGGTTTTCCTGAGACATAAGGTTCGTATTACAACATTAAGCATCAAAATTCACCGCCACGCGCTCGGTCTTCGGATGCGCCTGACAGGTCAGGATGTAGCCCGCTTCCACCTCATCCGGTTCGAGGGCGTAGTTCACGTCCATATCCACCTGCCCGCTTTCCAGCTTGGCGCGGCAGGTACTGCACACGCCACCTTTGCAGGCAAACGGCAGGTCAGCGCCTGCTTTCAGGGCGGCATCGAGAATGCTGTCGCCCCCGGCATGCAACGGAAACTCAAAGGTGTTGCCATCCAGCGTGATCTGGATTTGCGCTTCAATATCCGGCGCTTCCTTCCGAACTTGCCTTTTTTTACCCTTATGGGCAATGCCGGTGGTAAATAATTCCAGGTGAACTTTTCGGCGATCTACACCGCGCTCCAGCAGCAGGTCGCGAATATCTTCGTTCATTTCCTGCGGGCCGCAAATAAAAAATTCATCTACCTCATCTACGTCCAGCAGCAAATTGAAAAAGGCATTGCACTTGTCCTTTGTGATGCGCCCGGAGAGCAACTCGCTGTCAGAAATTTCCCGGCTCAGCACGTGGTGTACCCGCAATTGACCCAGGTATTCATTTTTCAATCCCTCAATGGTTTCCAGGAAGATCACCGAATCGGCGCCACGATTGCCGTAAAAGAGGGTAAACTGGCTCTGGGGTTCCAGCCGGAGTACGGATTTCATGATCGACATGATGGGCGTAATGCCGCTGCCCGCCGCAAATGCCACGTAATGTTTGTGGTGGTCGGGATTGAGCAAAGTGTGGAAATTGCCCATAGGGGTCATTACATCCAGGTGGTCGCCTGCTGCCAGCACCTCGTTGGCAAAGGTAGAAAAGCGCCCGCCTTCCACTTTTTTCACGGCTACGCGCAGTTCGTTGTCTATCGGGCTGGTACAAATGGAGTAGGAGCGTCGCACTTCTTCGCCGTCGATTTCGGTTTTGAGCGTCAGGTATTGCCCGGGTATAAATTCGTAATTTTCCCGCAGCGCTTCCGGTACGTCCAGAGCAATGGAAACGCAGTCGGCGGTCTCGCGCCGCACATCGCGTACGGTCAATGTATGAAACTTTGGTGTCATCTGGCTGGCTTCAGTTTTCTGGTTTTTACATTATTTTGTAAAAACACGAATGAACGTTTGTTCGCAAAGATAAGACTTTTACGCAGAAAACAAGAAAATAGAACTGCTTGATACAAAATCAGAAAGTGTATTCCGACGCATCGAAATACACTTTCCCGGAAGTCATATTTTGAAAACCGGTTGTTTAGAGCGAACTGACGTGCTTCATCAAGCTTCGCTTAAGGTTGCCGGCTTTGTTTTGATGCCAGATATTGCGCTTCGCCAGGCGATCGATCATGCTCACCACCTTCGGCAGGAAGGTTTGTGCTTCGGCTTTGTCCTGCATTTCGCGCAATTTCTTGATGGACGTGCGCGTGGACTTCTTGTAGTAGCGGTTGCGCAGGCGCTTGCGTGCGTCCTGGCGGATTCTCTTTAATGACGATTTATGATGTGCCATTTCTATTGACTATTTTCTTTTATGGTCTAAAAAATATGCTTCCTCATTTTTAGGCGTGCAAATATAGGGCTTATTTGTGAAAATTGAAACACTGAGCCAAAAAAAATCTTCTCATAGGCGATTCTCTTCCCCGGCGGCGAAGTTGTAGCCTTGTTCCCGGTAGCGTCGGATGTCTTTGGGGATGCAAAGCCGCTCCCAGATGGCAGGCAGGGCAGCCTGTACTTCCGGGCGTTGGCGAAACCGCCAGTAGCGTTCCCGGGCAACCTGCGTAGCCTGGTCGTAATCCACAACGGGCGTCGGATAATCTTCTCCTACGCGGCAGTTGTAAAATATCTGTTCCATTTTCGTCATTTGCCACGGCCGATAAATCTGCGGCGCAGGCACCTGCTCCAATTCGGGTATCCAGCGCCGCGCGAAATCGCCCTCGCCATCGTGCTGTTCTGCCTGAATAATGGGGTTAAAAATCCGCATCGGGTGGTAGCCGGTCAGTCCGGCTTGCATTTGAAACTGGGCGAAGTGGATACCCGGCTCAAAGTCCGTGAAAAGCTGCGCCAGATGCGATGCCGCGGCCCGCCAGTCCTGCCAGAGTGTAAAAGTCACAAACGTGGCCAGCATCGCCCGCATCCGAAAATTGATCCAGCCGGTTGCCCGCAGGCAGCGCATACTGGCGTCCACCATCGGAAAGCCGGTGCGTCCCTGTGCCCAGGCATCGAAGCGCTCGTCGAGCGTGCGGTCTATATCGCGGAGCGCCGGATTGATGGCTTCAAATTCCAGTTGCCACATGGATTCCAGTTTTTGGATATAATGACTGCGCCACCAGAGCCGCGACTGAAAATTGCGCAGGTGAAAATCGAGGGCGGGGTGCTTTTTGTGCCGTTCGGAAAGCTGCATAATCTGCCGGACACTAAGGTTACCCCAGGCAATGTAGGGCGACAAACGACTACAACTCTTGCGACTCAGAGCAGGCTTGGATAAGTGGCGGCTGTAATTCCGGGCACGCTGTGTCACGAAGCCTTGCAAATATCGCCAGGCGTACGTTTCGCCTCCGGGCTGAAAATTTTCGTCCGGCGTGTAAAATTGGTCGGGCAAGGGCTGACCTGCTAAAGACAGCCGGAGGGATTCAGGCAGCACAACGCTGCGCAAAGCGGACAAATCCGGCTCAACGACCGCTGATGCCCATGCCTCCTGTACGCCTTTCTGCCAGCCGACGCGATTGCTGGCGCCGCGCCGAATGCCATCCTGAGCAAATTCCTGCCAGTGAATGCCGTTTTCCCGGCAAAATTGCCGCACGGCACGGTCGCGGTCGAAAGTGCACTTTAGCCCCGTTTCCTGGTGGGAAAAGATATTTTTGATTTGAAAATGCTGATTCAATTTGGCGAAAGCCGGCAGCACTTCCTGGTGGAAAATGTGAATCCGGGCATTGTAAACTGCCAGTTGCCGGTTCAAATCCTGCAGGGATTGCGCAACAAAACGTTCGTGACGAAGATCAGATTCCGCACTCGCCAATAGCGTCGGCTCGTAGAAATAGCAAAACAAAACCGGATAATCAGCACGAATGGCGGCAGCCAATGCCGCGTGATCGCGGAGCCGCAGGTCGCGTTTGAACCACAATATGCTGATCGGACTTTTTTGTTGTTTTGCCACCTTTGCAGTAACGGTCCAGCGGCAAAAAGGTTGGCATGAAAACATGGAAATGACATAGCCGGAAAACCCCGGAAGAAGTGGGAGTGCCCCAACTGCTAATCAATATACCGTTTCGTCAAATTCCCATACGCATCGATGCGGCGGTCGCGAAAGAAGGGCCAGATGCGGCGCACATCCTCGGCGCGTTTTTTGTCGATTTCGATGACCGCGAAGTCTTCTCGGTCGCTCGGCGATTGGTACAGGATTTCGCCCTGTGGCCCGGCGATGAAGCTTTGCCCCCAGAAATGAATGCCGCCGGTCACGCTCGTCCAGTCGCGCTCGTAGCCCACGCGATTCACCGCGATCACAGGTAGGCCATTCGCTATCGCGTGCCCGCGCTGGATGGTTTGCCACGCGCCAAATTGCCGGTCTTTTTCTGCTGGCTCGTCGTTGGTTTCCCAGCCGATAGCGGTCGGATAAATGAGCATTTCTGCACCCGCCAGCGCCATCAGCCGCGCCCCTTCGGGATACCACTGGTCCCAGCAGACAAGCACGCCGAGTTTACCCACGGAAGTTTCAATGGGTTGAAAGCCCAGGTCGCCCGGTGTGAAGTAAAACTTTTCGTAATACGTCGGATCATCCGGGATGTGCATCTTGCGGTATTTGCCCGCCATAGAGCCATCGCGCTCGAAAACCACCGCCGTATTGTGATAAATGCCGGGCGCGCGCTTTTCAAAAAGCGAGGTCACCAGCACCACGTTGTGATCCTTCGCCGCTTTGGAAAATATTTCGGTGGAAGGTCCGGGAATGGGCTCCGCCATATCAAATTTGCTGACATCCTCCGCCTGGCAGAAGTAAATACCGGTGTGCAGTTCCTGCAAAATGACCAACGCCGCGCCCTGCTCCGCACAGAATTTTATGCCTTCCAGACTTCTGGCGATGTTGGCGCTGCGATCCTCGGTGCAGGATTGTTGTACAATGCCTATTTTCAGTTTTGTCAGATGTTCGGTATTCAAAATGCTAATTTTTTTACTTGTAAAGAAAAGTATCAGGTGATACGTAAAAGTGGCGCTGTGTTAGCGTCCGGTCCATTCGACGAGCTTCTCCTTAATCCATTGCTTTATCTCTTTATATTCGCTTTTCCCATTGGCAATATTGATCACAAAATCGTATTTTTCTTCTTCTGTTGCCTGGATATCTTTTTGATCTTTTCGCAGCAGTATCCTCATCATTACGTATCCTGTTCTTTTGTTTCCATCAATGAAGGGGTGATTTTTCAACAAACTTTCAATTAGCGCAGCGGCTTTTTCAACGGTAGTCTTGTATAATTCTTGACCGTCAAAGGTTTGGTAAGGTCGGTTAACAGCTGATTGCAATGCGCCCTCGTCCCGGATTCCGGGGGAGCCTCCATATCGCTTGATCAAAACAGCATGAACCCCAATCACGATTTCGAGGGTGATCATTCCGCTAATCGTTTTAGCAAATTGTCATCCTCCCTCATGATGTCTTCGAGATGACTAGCTGCCGCCTCATCTACTTCGATTATATGCTTCAGATATTTTACATACGCTAAAAGTTGCGGGATGTGTTCATCCGGTAGCTCGTCGAGCAAGTCGATAATTTCCGTTTTCGCTTCTTCTGTACTCATAGCTGATTTTTTTGTTTTTAAAAATTTGGCAATGAGCCATTTAAAAATAATAACAATTGATTATAACTTTTAGGATCGCATCGCCCGATAAAGGTAATTTCTCAAAAATAACCCTTTTCCTTTAACGGTGCAAGACGCGGTACGCTATGGTGAAAATGTAATGCTTACGCGTAAATATTTAATGTTTACTACTACTTTGATAAACATTCGGCGTAACCTTTTCCATGTACCACTCCGGGTTTTTGGCGTGCTCGAAACCAAATTTTCGATACAAATCGTGCGCATCCACGGTCAGCAGCATCCAGCGGCGTAGGTGTTGCAATTCCGGGTGCGCCATGATGACTTCCACCAGCCACTTCGACAAGCCTTTGCCGCGATAGCCTGCGATGATGAAAATATCGCTGAGGTAAGCAACCGTGGAGTAATCGGTAATCACTCTGCCAAAACCGACTTGTTTTCCATCTTCGTAAATGCCATAACACAGCGAATTTTCGATGCACTTTTGCACCACTTCGCGCGGGATATTCTTCGCCCAATAGGACTCTTCCCGCAAGAATTTGTGTACAAAATCCACATTCAACAGCTTTGGGTCGGTTGAGATCGTGAATGGCTCACGTCGAACTTCCATGTGTTGATTTTGAATCGTTTCCATAATGGGTTCCGGATGAAATTTTGATCAAAGAAAACAGTTGGTTCAGGCAATCACGCCAACCGGATACTGCATCGTCACGCAGTGCAACGAGCCGTGTTGCAGGATCAGCGCGCTGCAATCTATGCCTATAACCGTGCGATCGGGAAAACAGTTTCCTAAACGCGCCAAAGCTTCGGCATCTTCGGGCACATTGTACGTTGGCACGAGCACGGCTTCGTTCAGGATCAAAAAGTTGGCGTAGGTCGCGGGCAAGCGCCGACCATCATTGGCATAAATGGCGTCGGGCATGGGCAATGGCACGAGCCGGTAGGGTTTACCATTCTGGGTTTTGAATGCCTGAAGTTCCGCTTCCATGCGTTGCAAGGCTGGAAAATGCTCATCCGCCGGATCGGTGCATTGCACATAGGCGATCGTTTCGGCATCGCAGAAGCG
>CAZFBU010000100.1:0-5057 GCA_964517175.1 uncultured Saprospiraceae bacterium | reverse complement strand
AACAGATGCCGCGTGATGAGATTGTCCTTATCCGCCGCAAATTTCAAGCCCCAGCCATTGAAGATAAAATCCAAAATTACGGGGCGTTCATCTTCGAAAATCGTAATGCCGCCGTGATCGCGTGCCCAGGTGTCGTTCGACGGCGCTTCCACCAGGATCAGGTTTTCCTTTTTTGCATTTGCCAACAGCTGGCCAACTTCCTGCTTATCGGCGCAAATGACCAGAACGCGTTCGTATTGGCTTGCCGCTTCGATCAATTCGACAAAGCAGGGCACCACCTGATCCAACACCTCCGCCCAGTCGCTGTCGGCGTGCGGAAAAGTAAACTGAACCGCGCTCTGCGGCTCCCATTCGGCGGGTAATCTTCGTTTCATGCGACAAAATTACGGTTTAAAGGTGGATTTGTCCGCCTCTGGCGGAAAGGTTGATAGGTTGAATGGCTAAATTGTTGCGTAAAATTCGTCGATGATCTCCAGAAAATTCGCAGGCAATCGCTTGATGGTTTGCATGGCGATCAGCTCGGGTATTTTTTTATAAAAAGCCTCCGCCAGTGCGCCGGCGATGGAAGCCTGGGTGTCGGCATCGCCACCGAGCGAAACGGCGTTGATGATCGCTTCTTCAAAGTCAAAGGATTCGAGAAAGGCAATGATCGCCTCCGGCACAGAGCCCGCGCAGGTCATGTCGAACGCGTAGGTTGGGCGAATGTCATCGAGACTCCGGCTCAGGTCATATCCAAATTCCGCTTCGATGTAATTTTTGATCTCGGATTTGGTAGAACCTTTTCGCGCCAGAAAAATAGCGCTGGCGGTAGCAACGGCGCCCTTTATCCCGTCGGGGTGGTCGTGGCTGATGCTGGCGCTGGCTTTGGCTTCGGCTTGCACCTGCTCCAGGGTGTTGTAGTACCAGGCGATGGGGCTTACGCGCATCGCTGCGCCGTTGGTATTGCCGTTGTAGGGCTTGGGGTTGACGATCCAGCGTTTGAAATTCTTACTAAAACCCGCATCAAAATGCGCCTTGCCATATTCCTGAAAAGTGGAAATATAATCACGACCGTGCAGGAGCGCATCCATCACGGCCACCGTCAAAACCGTATCATCTGTAAAATGAGATTTATTTGTAAATAGCTCGAAATCTGTGGTTTTCAAACCACTTCGTTCGTAAACTGAACCCACCACATCACCTATAATCGCACCTAACATTCCTATCCGTTTTACTCTATTGACAGTTGGCTGTCCATTTTGTTTCCATCGAAAGTCCAAACAAATTTTCCCTGCTTGTTGATGTACCCTTGTTTTGCATCGGTATTGTCTTTTTCGATAATGCAATTGACATCACCAATGCAGTTATTTACGCATACAATGCGAAATACCCCTAATTGCAGCGGGGCAGTTGTTGCCGTGGGTGAAGTGAAAAAATTGGATATACTGGATGCTCTGCCGGAGCTATTCCGTTCAGATCGATTATGCCTCGCCACTCATTGATTTTTGCAAACCGGATTTTTCCATTTCATCGTTGGCGGTTCATTAATTTTTTTGGCAAAAAGACTGTACATTTGAATGCACTGCGGTAAGTAATGATGAGGAGACAAAAAAGATTTCGTATCATTTTAAAGTAATGAAAGATGCCAATTTTTGAAATAGAAAAAGGAATTACAAAAAGAATAAAACCGGTCAAGTTCCAGTTGGAAAAAGATTTGCAAAAATTGATTGAATCAAATTTGAAAACAATTTTCAACTGCCAGTTTGTAGCTACCGAATTTTCAACAGGGAATCTTCATTCAGGAAGAATTGATACGTTGGCATTATCGGAAGATATGAACCCTGTAATAATTGAGTATAAGAAAGTTGCTTCGTCGGAATTAATAAATCAGAGTTTATACTATCTGCATTGGATAAAAGATCATAGAGGCGATTTTCAAATAGCGGTGAATAAATCGCTTGGAAAAGAAATCGAGGTAGATTGGTCCGACATAAGGGTGATTTGTTTAGCACCCGAATATAAAAAATATGACTTGCATGCAGTTCAGGTAATGGGAGCTAACATTGAATTATGGCAATATAAAATGTATGAGAACGGAATTCTAAATATCGAGGAGGTTTATCGGAGGGATTCCGCAAATACCCTATCCGCAGTCGAAGATAGTGGAAAGAACCCCATAATGGTGGCGGCCGGAAAAAAAGCGGCAATAACAAGAAGGATGGCAAATCATACCATTGAACAGCACACCGCAAATCAATCCGAGCAAATCATCCAGTTATTTAACCACATAAGAGAGTATATTATTGAATTGGACACAACGATTGAAGAAGCACCGAAGAAACATTACATTGCCTATAAAACAAGTCAAAACTTTGTTTGTCTGCAAATTTACAGGCACAAAATAAGCCTCTACCTGAAACTGAATCCGGATGATGTCAGACCAATGCCAAAGCAAGGCCGGGACGTTAGGGAAATCGGACATTTCGGGACCGGAGACTTTGAATTAACAATTAAAACAATTCAAGACTTTGAACAAACCAGGCACATAATTGATGAAGCATTAAACAACATCGGAGGATAGGCGGGGACGCTTTATCGGGTAAATTTTCTATTCCTTACCGCTTCACCTGATGCCACCAATGGCTTATTTCCCTTATCTTGCACCCGAAAACGCGAACCGAATGATGTACACTGCAAGCGAACAACGCCAATTCTACGATCTGACCAAGCAATATCTCGATGGCGCATCAGCCGACCTCCCGGTCGCGGAAAAGCTGGAGGATCTGCGCCGACTCATTAATTACCACGAGTGGCGGTATTACATTCTAAACGACCCGGTGGTGAGTGATTATGAATACGATCAATTGTTCAAACAGTTAGAAAAAATTGAAGCGGAGCATCCCGATCTCATCACGCCTGCCTCGCCGACGCAGCGCGTTTCTGCGGATTTGACTTCGGAGTTTCCGGAAGTGGAACACCTCACGCCGATGTTATCGCTGGCAAATTCTTACAATGAGGAAGATTTATTTGAATTTGATCAACAAATCAAACGGCTTTTAAATATTCCCGAAGACGAGGAAATTGCTTATGCCGTAGAGCCGAAGTTTGACGGTGGGAGTATCGCCGTGGTGTATGAAAATGACCAACTGGTGCGCGGCGCAACGCGCGGCAATGGCGTGCGCGGCGAAGAAATGACTGCGAACGCACGGGTCATTCGATCGATTCCGCTGCGGGCTTCTTTTTCGGAGGTTGGCATTCACAAAGCAGAACTGCGCGGGGAAGTGCTCATTCGCAAGGATAATTTTGTAAAAATCAACGAAAAACGTGCCGAGGAAGGCTTGTCGCTTTTCGCGAATCCGCGCAATACCGCCGCCGGTGGCTTGCGCATGAAAGACCCGAAGGAAACGGCGCAGCGCGAATTGGAGGCATTTATTTACACCCTGGGCTACGCCGAAGATAAAGATGGCAAGAATATTTTGGAGCAGTTTGAAACACACATGGAAAGCTTGGATTTGTTGGCAAAACTTGGTTTCAAAGTGCCAACCGACGGCAAGGAGCGCAAGGTTTGCAAAAACATCCGGGAGGTGGTCGATTTTTGTCACGAGTGGCAGGACAAACGCGAGGATTATCCGTACGAGATCGACGGCATGGTGGTGAAAATCAACAGCCGTGCCATGCAGGAGCGCAGCGGATACACGGCGCACCATCCGCGCTGGGCGATTGCGTTCAAATTTCGTGCGAAGCAAGCTACTTCTAAGTTATTAAATGTCGAATATCAAGTTGGTAAAATTGGTTCGATTACACCCGTCGCAAAATTGCAACCGGTGCAGTTGGCAGGGGTGACCGTTTCGTCGGTTTCGCTTCATAATGAGGACTTTATCACCAGCAAAGACCTTCGTTTGGGCGATACCGTGCTGGTGGAACGCGCCGGAGACGTAATTCCTTACATCGTGAAAGCGATGGATGAATTGCGCGATGGCAGCGAAATCCCGATTGAATTTCCAAAATTTTGCCCCATCAATGATACCGAAACGCCTGTCGTGTTGGTACGAATGGAAGACGAAGCCGCTTGGCGCTGCCCGGATTGCGTGTGCGGCGCACAAGATTTGCAGCGCATCATTTTTCACGTCTCGAAAGATGCAATGGACATTGAGGGCTTGGGCAAATCCATCGTGGAGCGCTTCTTCGATTTGGGTTGGGTGCGAACGATTTCAGATGTGTATCGAATTGATTATGAAAAAGTTGCCGAATTAGAAGGCTTTGGCAAGAAATCGGCGGAGAATATGCGACAGTCGGTGGAGAAGGCGAAGCAAAATCCGATTCATCGCTTGTTGCATAGTCTGAGTATTCACCATTTGGGTAAGAAAGTTTCCAAGTTGCTGGCCGCAGAAATTGGTCATGTTTTGGACTTGCAAAACTGGTCGTTAGAAGATTTTACAAACATTAAAGATGTCGGTCCGATTGTAGCCAAAAATGTAATGGATTGGTTCGCGAAGCCCAGAAACATTAATATGCTCCAGGAAATGGAAGCCCTCGGCGTGAATATGCAGCAAACCGAAGCGGATCGCCCCAGGGCGGTTGCTACCGATTCTCCCATCGCCGGCAAAACCATTCTATTCACCGGTACGCTGCAAACGATGGGGCGCAAAGAAGCCCAGCAAAGAGCCGAAGCTCTCGGTGCCAAGAACATCAGCGCGGTAAGCGGCAATTTGGACATTTTGGTAGCCGGCGAAAAGGCAGGTTCCAAGTTGAAAAAAGCCCAGGAGCTCGGCACCGTGCAGGTGTTGACGGAGGAAGAATTCCGGGCGTTGTTTGGGAAATCCTAAAAACGCCTCAGGTGCATTTCAAGATTTCGCATCAAGCGGCCTGTTGGCGGCAATTATTCATTAACAAAATGTCATTAAGAATAATATCCCAACGGTCAGCGTGGGTGCAAACCCTCAGATTAAGCATATGATTGGCTCCCGAAACAGACCATCGCTGCCCGGCTTTCTTCATCTGATGTAAGTTGTTTTCAAAGTAATGAATGGTTTTTGCAGCACGCCCGAGCCGCCCTTTGCTCCTGCATGTAGGGACTG
>CAZFBU010000099.1:0-16352 GCA_964517175.1 uncultured Saprospiraceae bacterium | reverse complement strand
ATCCGTACGTTCGGGATTGGGATGATTATTATCCGAAGAATAAAAGTGAAACGAGTGTGTAATACCATTTTCAATAAGGAAAGACGTATTCCAATTCAGTTAACTAATTGTTTTTGAGTCCCTTCTGGTATTTTTTAGCTGATAGCTGATAGCTGATAGGTGATGGCTGATAGGCCAAAATGGCGACGGTCTATTATCTGATATCTGGCATCAGGCATCCAAAAGGGTATAAAATCCCTTTGTGATAATGTACCATTACTTACACTTCCAATAGCAAACTCTTGGTTAATGTTGGTTGTCGTTTATCGCTGATATTCGACAAAAAGAGGGAAAGCGCTTTGCGTTTGTCGTCGTCGAGGCGGTAGCTGATGTACTGGGTGAAATACGTTTGCAGGTCGAAATCAGCCTGTGGCGTCGGCATCAGATAAATCAGTTGGGGAATTTCCTCCACGCCGCGCTGCAGAGCCAGATTGAATTGCGCGACGAAGTCCTCGTCCAGCGGGCGATTGCTTACCCAGGCGGCAAAGACAAAAGGCAAGCCGGTATGCTGCATCCAGATTTCGCCGAGGTCATACACGAAAGGGTAGTGTTTTTCCAGACCAATGGTTCGATCTCCGATGACCAGTCCGCCAGTATTGCCGCACATTTCAGATTCATAACCGGGCTTTGCCGGGATGAGTTTTGGATGCAAATGCCAGTAATCGCGCAACAGCAGCCTGGTCAGTTCCACCGACGTTCGCGACTGATAGTCCAGGTGGAGCGCATCCCACGCCTCGATTGGTTTTTCGCCGTACAGGCAAACCGTTTTCACCGTACCGACAGTGCCGATGCAAAAGTCGGAAATGATGTAGGGCGTTTCCAGTTCCGGGATAATAGCCACCGGCACCAGCCCGATATCTGCCCGTCCATCGCGTAGCTTTTCCGCGCACATTGAAGGTATATCAAGTTGTAAATCAATTTGTTCCGCTACCGGACTTTTAAAAATACCGTATAGTAAAGGCTTGGTATTCAGGTAACCGACGGCAGTAAGTTTATATTTTTTGTCGTTCATTTGTTGTTCCTCATTTAGCATTCAGCATCGCTTCCAGATGCGCCGTGTCGTTCTCCAGTTCAAATTCAAAAACCAATCCGTCGTAGCTACTTTTCCAAAGTCCGGTATTGCTGTGCCGGAATTGGTTCATTTTCGTGAGGGGTAAGTCTTTTAACAGGGCAACCAGCCCGCACATTGCGCGGCCGTGGGAGCAGATCAGTAGTTTTTGCTCGGGTCGCTGTCGCAAATGCTCGATAAACCCCTGCAACCTGGCGGCAAGTTCGGCGGCGCTTTCGCCTTTCGGCAATTTGGCGTGAAAATCGCCGGTTTCCCAGGCGTGTTTGATCGCATCGTACTGCTTTGCCATCTCCGGTGTGGCTTTTTTGCCTTCGTGGATGCCCCAGTTCATTTCGTTGATTTCGGCAAACTGCTCCCAGGGTAAGCCGTCTTTGATGAAATGTGCCATCGTTTCGTGCGTGCGCCGCAAGCGGGAGGTCAGCACCGCCTCGAAGGGAATATTGCGGTAGGCTTCATAGAACGCGCTCGCCTGCTTTCGCCCCAACTCGTTCAGGCTCGCATCCACGCCGCTGCCCTGCACGATGCCCTGGCGGTTGAAGTCGGTTTCGCCGTGTCTGACAATGTATATTGATTTTTTCATTGATTCATGGTTTTATGGTTTCTTTATGCCTTTACGCCACTAAGCTGCTCTCCCATTATCGTACACTGATCTTATTATGATTCCAGGCTACGCCTGTATGCCTCTACGCCGATATACCGTAAACCGTTACCCCGCCTATCCATTCACCACCGGAAGTTGATAGTAGCCTCTGAATTGTTTATCCTCCGCAAATTCTACATCGGTGTGATCTTTGATCACCTTGTACAAAGTATCCCGCTCAATTGGCTCGCGACCTACGCGGCGGATCAGGTTGACCAGATCGCGAGTGCTGAGCGCCGGGTTTTGCTCTTCGGAACCTGCCATCGAATAAATCTTGGTCGTATCGTCGATTGTACCGTCGATGTCATCCACGCCAAATGCCAGCGACATTTGCGCTACGCTTCGCCCGATCATTGGCCAATATGCTTTTATGTGGTCGAAATTATCGAGGTAGATTCGGGCAATGGCGTAATTGCGCAAATCCTCGATCACGGTTGATTCCGGCACATGCGCCATTTCGTTGTCCTGATTGCGGAATTTCAGCGGAATGAACGTTTGAAAACCGCCGGTTTTATCCTGCAACTGGCGCAACTGCTCCATGTGATGAATGCGATGCTCGAAGCGCTCGATGTGTCCGTAGAGCATGGTTGCGTTGGAACGCATACCCAGTTCGTGCCAAATCTCATGGATGCGTAGCCATTGCTCCCCGGTGCATTTGTCGCCCGCGATTTGCTCGCGAATTTCCGGATGGAAAATCTCCGCACCGCCGCCCGGCATAGAATCCACGCCAGATTCCTTGATCAGGCGCATGCCTTCCTCGTAGCTTACCTTGCCTTTTTTGAAAATGTAGTGGTATTCTACCGGCGTCAGCGCTTTCACGTGCAGGTCCGGGCGATGTTCCTTGATTTTACGGAAGAAGGTGGTATAAAATTCCAGATCGTACTGCGGCAATACCCCGCCAACGATGTGCACCTCGGTCACCGGCTGGTCGTCGTACTTCTTAATAATGTCCATCATATCGTCCATTGTGTATTCCCAGCCTTCCGAGCGCTGCTTGATGAGGCGGGAATACGAGCAGAATTTGCAGGTGTAAATACAAACGTTGGTTGGCTCGATGTGGAAATTGCGATTGAAATAAGTGCGATTGCCGTGGCGTTGTTCGCGGATGTAATTGGCTAGCGTGCCCATATAGCCCAGGTCGGCTTCTTCGTACAGAAATAACCCTTCGCTCACTGTAATCCGCTCGCCGTCAAATACTTTTTGTGCAATGATCCGCAATTCCGGCTTGAGGTTTTTATCTTCCAGTACCACTTTGATGGGGCGTGTTGTGTGCATGTTGAACTATGGTTTTGTGATGATTTCGCTAATCAAAGATCAGCGGTACGATTTCGCCAGTCGGAGACTGGCGTTACGTTCGCCGATCAGAGATCAGCGGTACATTTTCGCCAGTCAAAGGCTAGCGCTACGTTGAAACAAGTTTTCGGAACTTTCAGTTTTTTCTGAAAGAATATATTTTCAATTCTTTTTGCAAAAATAGCAGTCAAGCTGGATATTTGACCATGATTTCGATCTTAATTCCGGTTTATAACTTCGATGTTCGCCAACTTGTTCGCGATTTGCACGTGCAATTACTTGCCGCCGGAGCGCCCTTCGAGATCATTTGCCTCGATGATGGCTCCGACGAAGCATTTAAAATCCAAAACCGGGAACTACTAAATTCCTCAACTTTTCACTACGAAGAATTGGCGCACAACCTCGGCAGAGCCCGCATCCGAAACGCCCTGGCGGCTAAAGCGCAGTATCCTTATCTTTTGTTTATGGATTGCGACTCGAAGGTTGTTTCGCCAGATTACATCCAGAACTACCTCGATCATCTGCATCCGGAAACGCTGCTCTACGGTGGCAGATGCTACGCACCGGAGCCGCCGGTGCAGCCGGAATTGCACTTTCACTGGCATTACGGCATGCAGCGGGAAGTTCGCCGTGCGGCGGAGAGGGCAAAGCAGCCGTACCATGCTTTTATGACGAATAACTTCCTGATACCCAAAGCGATATTTGAGCAAATTAGGTTCGATGAGCGCCTTACGCAGTACGGGCATGAAGACACACTGTTCGGATTGGAATTGCAAAAGTGTGGCATAAGAATAAAACATTTGGATAACCCGCTGGAGCACATTGGTTTGGAATCCGTTGATGTTTTTCTGGAAAAAACAAGACAAGGCATCCGGAATTTAGCCTTTTTGGAAAAAGAGCATCCGGGATTGGATACAAAACTATTGCGCACCTACCGAAAGCTGATGAGGTGGCGTCTGGCTGCCGTGTCTGGCTTTGTGCTGAGGGTATTACAACCGCTGTTATTGCGAAATTTGCAATCAAAAAATCCGGGATTGCGATTTTTTGATTTGTATAAATTGCATCTGCTTATCAAAGTGAAAAAGAAAAGCAGCCCTGCCTGATTGTTGGGGCAAAGCTGCTCATTTTTTATAAAATCCGTCAGGCATTCATTTTCCGGCTTTCTATTCTTCTGCCTGAATCGTTTCGAGGTAGGCGACCAGGCTGTTGATGCGTTGTTCTACTTCTTCCCGGCTTTCGAGCTGCTCCGATTCCCGGAACGTTGCTCCCCAGATGGGCATTTCACTGGTGCCGTGCCCAGCCAGTTCAATCTGTCCGTCAATGATTTTATAGATTTCCTCATTGGGGTAAGTGCCGTCCCGGCGCATAGCGATGGTGGTCAGGTTTGCCGGAATCGCCGTCAGCATTTCCGCCATAGAGCCATCGCCTTTGCCTTCCTTACCATGACAGATAGCGCAGTAGGAGATGTAGAGCTCTTCGCCCTGAGCGATAGGCGATCGGGGTTCTGAAGCCGCCGTCATTTCTTCGGTGGCGCTTTCTTCTTCGGCATCATTGGCGGCAGGCTGATTGTTGCAGGCAATGACGGCTGTAAACATTATTCCGGATAATACGACCGCAGTTCTAAAAAGTTTTCCTGTTCTTTTCATGATTTTTGTTTTAGAATAAAATAATGTTGAATGAGGTGTATTTCAAGGAAAAATTGGTGAACTCGACGAGTTACGAGCTTAAATTTCGGAATAAACCAGAGGAAAAAAAAGTGAGGCGTAGAAAATTTTTATAAAGAGGAAATTAATGCAGGGCAGTAGGCTATGCAGCTTACGGTCGTTATGGGCTTTATTTAAAACAAGCAAAGCGATGCCTGTTTCCAAACATCGCCCTGATTTTTTTGGCTATGGTTTTTCGATTACTTACTACCTTTTTTAGGTGCGATAACCACGCTCATGCGGCGGCCTTCCATTTTGGGTAGTGCTTCGGCCCCGCCGATGTCTTCCAATTCTTTGATGAATTTCAGCAGCAGGAGTTCGCCCCGGTCTTTGAAAACGATAGAGCGACCTCTGAATTGCACGTAAGCCCGTACTTTAGCGCCTTCATCCAGGAACTCGCGTGCGTGGCGCAATTTGAAGTCAAAATCGTGATCGTCGGTATTGGGGCCAAAACGGATTTCTTTGATGACCGTTTTGGCAGCCTTCGCTTTCATCTCCTTTTCCTTTTTCTTTTTTTCGTACAGGAATTTGTTGTAGTCAATGATACGAACAACGGGAGGTCTGGCATTCGGAGAGATTTCTACCAGATCGAGTTCCGCTCGTTCTGCCCATTCCCTTACCCTACGGGTAGGATAGACATCGGATTCAATAGTTTGACCAACGACTTGCGCGACTTCTTCGAGGTTGTCGCCGACGAGCCGAACTTCCGGTACACGGATTTGCTCATTTACTCTGAATTGAAACTTGTTACTGTTGTTGGTGGTGTTTCTGCCTGTTCTTGGTCTCTTTGCCAAATGATAATAGTTTTGTTTACAAATAATGTATATCACTCTTTCCAATGCGAAAATATCAAAAAAAGTTCTTTTCCGCATGGGAAATTTAACAAATGCGTCTGAAAATACGCAAATAAAAAAATACACCTGCCATCCCGGGCAGGTGTATTCCATTCGTCTTACAATGTTTATTCTTCCACGTTTGACTGCACCTCTTTGGAGATGGTGATAATCAGACCATCTTCGTTCTCATTCATTACTGCTTCGAGTACCGTGCCTTCGGCCGGGCTTTCATTCAAAATGAACTCCGCGAGCGGATCTTCCAGGTATTTCTGGATAGCCCGGTGCAGCGGCCGCGCGCCAAATTGCGGGTCAAAGCCTTTCTCAGCCAGGAATTTCTTTGCATCTTCCGAAAGCGTCAGCTTATACGTCATACCAGCGAGACGCTTGTGTACGTCCTGCAGCGTGATGTCGATGATTTTGAAGATTTCTTCCTGCCCCAGGCTATTGAATACCATCACATCGTCAATTCGGTTGAGGAATTCCGGTGAGAAAGTACGCTTCAGCGCATTTTGAATGATCGACTTGGAATGATCTTCGACTGCGTCCATCCGTGCTTTTGTGGCAAAACCAACCCCTTGCCCGAAGTCCTTCAACTGGCGAACGCCGATGTTGGACGTCATAATAATCAGGGCGTTTTTGAAGTCCACCTTACGGCCGAGGCTGTCGGTCAGTTGCCCATCGTCCAGTACCTGCAGCAGAATGTTATACACATCCGGGTGGGCTTTTTCGATTTCATCAAGCAGGATTACCGAGTATGGTTTGCGGCGTACCTTTTCCGTTAACTGCCCGCCCTCTTCGTAGCCGACATAGCCGGGAGGCGCGCCAATGAGGCGGCTCACGGAAAATTTCTCCATGTATTCGCTCATATCGATACGGATGAGTGCGTCTTCCGAGTCGAACATATAGCGTGCCAGCGCTTTTGCCAATTCTGTCTTGCCGACGCCGGTCGGGCCCAGGAAGATGAACGAGCCAATAGGACGGGAAGGGTCTTTCAAGCCTACCCGGTTGCGTTGAATGGCTTTCACGACCTTTGAAATGGCCTCATCCTGTCCGATAATAACATTCTCCAAATCCTTTTGCATGTGCACGAGCTTTTTGCTTTCGCTTTGGGCTACGCGCTTTACCGGAATGCCGGTCATCATAGAGACGACTTCCGCAATTTCCTCCTCACCAACGGGGTAGCGCTTCGTTTTCGACTCTTCTTCCCATTGTACTTTGGCGAATTCCAACTGACGAGTCAGTTTCGATTCTTTATCGCGCAGATCAGCGGCTTTTTCGTACTGCTGGTTTTTGACAGCCTGATTTTTATCTTCTTTCAGGTCTTCAATCTGCTTCTCCAACTCCTCAATGTGCTTGGGCACATGGATGTTTTTCAGGTGCACGCGCGCGCCCACTTCATCCATCACGTCAATGGCTTTATCTGGCAGGAAGCGGTCGCTGACATAGCGGTCACTTAGCTTAACACAAGCTTCCACCGCATCGTCGGAATAGGTCACGTTGTGAAATTCCTCGTACTTTGATTTGATATTGTGGAGAATGTGAATGGCTTCATCTGCTGATGGCGGATTAACCATTACTTTCTGGAAGCGACGATCCAGCGCGCCGTCTTTTTCGATGTACTGGCGATACTCATCCAATGTAGAAGCGCCGATGCATTGCAGTTCGCCGCGGGCCAATGCCGGTTTGAAAATATTGGAAGCATCCAGCGAACCCGTTGCGCCACCGGCACCGACGATGGTGTGAATTTCGTCGATAAACAGGATGACGTCGCGCGATTTTTCCAGTTCATTCATAATGGCTTTCATGCGCTCCTCAAACTGTCCCCGGTATTTCGTACCCGCAACCAGCGCTGCCAGGTCGAGCATGACGATGCGCTTGTTGAACAGCGTTCTGGATACTTTGCGCTGAATGATTCTCAGAGCCAGCCCCTCCACGATAGCCGTTTTCCCGACGCCCGGCTCACCGATGAGGATTGGGTTATTCTTTTTGCGGCGGCTCAGAATCTGAGATACGCGTTCGATTTCGTTTTCGCGGCCGATAATCGGGTCGAGTTTATCTTCTTCGGCGAGCTTGGTGATGTCGCGCCCGAAGTTGTCCAATACCGGCGTGCGGGATTTCGTGTTGCCCTTGCGCTGCTGATAGCGGCCGCTGCTTTCCTCCTCTTCGTAGGGATCGTCCTGATCGGAAGGCGCCTGTGCGTAGGGGTCCATCTTCTTGCCTGCGCCCGGAGCGGAGAAGTCCTGTTCGTACTTCACGTATTCCAGTTCGGCTTTGAAGATGTCGTAGTCCACATCAAACTGCTGTAAAATTTTGGAGGCCGGATTATCCTTGTGCTTCAAAATAGACAGAATGACATGCTCGGGATTGACTTCGTCGTTCTTGAGCATTTTAGCTTCCAGAACCGTTACTTTCAATACTTTCTCTGCTTGTTTATTGAAGGGTAAGCCGCCGATGTTCAATTCCGTGTGGTTGCCCGGGATGCGCTGTACCGATTCTTCGACCGTTTGCCGGAGCTCCGCTTCGTCGATATCGAGCGAGTCCAGAACCTTCACCGCGAGGTTTTGCCGTTCGGACATGATGCCCAGCAACAAGTGCTCGGTGCCGATAAAATCATGGCCCAGCCGAATGGCTTCCTCCCGGCTTTTGTTAAGAATTTGCTTTACTTTCGGTGAAAATTTTCCGTTATTCATAATAATTTTTCTTCAGGTACTTGTCTTGAAAAATCCTACGAACAATATTAGGGGTTATTATTTAAGAAAACAACCCTTGTTTGCAGTTTTAAGAATTTGTAAACTCTTTTGTCAAAAATTGTTCCAAAAATTAATCAGCGTTCCAACTTAATTTTCGGCTTTTTCGTATTCATAACAAAGATAGCTGATAAAGGGTTTTGTTTTGACGTTAGTAAACGCAAAAGGATTCAATTTTGGCATTTATATTTCCGGTTTTCTTACTTTGGCACAAACGCCCATAAAAGTTTGGTAGCTTACTAGGTAAGCTGCGTTAGAATTAATACTTTTGCATATTGAAAGATTAAGAAACAACTTATAACATCGTATGAAATATTCAGTGGACAAGCAAGAGCGCTATGCTGTGTTTCGGATACAAGAAGAGAATATCAACTCACTGATCGCCCCTAATCTTAAATCCGAATTCGTCATCCTATCCAATAAAGGTGTGGAAAACCTGATTCTGGATTTATCAGACGTAAAATATGTAGATTCGTCAGGCTTGAGTGCCATTTTGACAGCCGACCGCCTTTGGAAGCGCCTCGGTACGTTCATCCTGACCGGTATCGAGCATCCGAGCGTAAAGCGCCTGATTGAAATATCCCGGCTAAATTCTGTGCTGACGATCATCCCCACCGTCGAAGAATCCATCGATTACATTTTTATGGAAGAAATTGAACGCGAGCTGAACGTGGACGGGGACGAAGAGTGACGGATGCCGGCGAGAGGTGTTATTATCCCGGGCTTCTCTACCGTTGTTTTTGACAATACGCTACCATGCAATTTTCTATCACACTGCTCGGCACCAGTTCGGCTGTGCCCCAACCGGGGCGGTTTACCTCAGCTCAGGTGCTCCACGCACATGAACGGCTCTATCTGATCGATTGCGGCGAAGGTACGCAAATGCGCATGTCGGATTTTCAGGTGCGGCGCAGCAAGATTGACCAGATTTTTATCTCGCATTTGCACGGCGACCATTTCTTCGGTTTGATTGGGTTGCTCACTTCTTATGCACTCTACGATCGCAAAGAGCCGATTGATATTTTTTCGCCGTCTGGTTTGGAGGAAATTGTCAAGGCGATGAGCCTGCCGCAGGGTGGAGGTGGCTTCCCGTTTCCGTTGCGTTTCCATATTGTAGATACAGCAAAGCATCAATTGATTTTCGAGGATAAGATTTTACGGGTGTATAGCCTTCCACTGGCGCATCGTATTCCGACGTCCGGCTATTTGTTTGTAGAAAAAGAGCGACCGCGCAGCATACGTCCCGAGAAAATTAAAGAGTATGATATTCCGTACAAAAAAATTCCCGGCATAAAACAAGGGGCTGACCTGGAATTGCCCGGTGGGCAGGTCATTCCCAATGCCGAACTCACGACCGAGCCGCCGACGCCGCGTTCCTATGCCTATTGCTCCGATACAAGATTTAAAAAAGACATTGTGCCGATGATCGAGGGCGTGGATGTACTCTACCACGAAGCGACTTTCATGCAGAGCGAACTGCAAAACGCCATCGAAACGATGCACTCAACCGCTTCCGAGGCAGCGGCCATTGCGAAACAGGCCGGTGCGAGAAAGTTGGTATTGGGGCATTTTTCTACCCGCTACAAAGATATACAGCCTTTACTGAACGAAGCCCGGGCTGTTTTTCCGGATACGCTCGCCGGTTTTGACGGCATGACGGTGGAAGTCCCCTTTCGCTAAACCAATTTCGCCATATCCCGGATAAGAATGCTGCGGCGATTAAAATAAATCAGATTTGATTTTTTCAGATCATTCATAACAGAAGTCACTGTTTGGCGCGACGTACCGGTGATGTTGGCAATATCCTGTTGGGTGTAGCAGTGGCGGATGAGCGTCTCGAAGCCTACGCGCTTGCCCTGCTTTCTGGCCGAATCCTTCAGAAAGTCGATAATGCGTTCGCGCGCATCTTTGAACATGAGCGACTCCAGGCGGTCTTCCATGCGCTTCAGGCGGCTACCGATCATCATCAGTACATTCATCGAAAGTTTGTGATTGAGTTGCATCAGGCGTTGAAACTCCTGAACCGGGATGCGATAAAGCTGCACTTCTTCCATCGCCTGTGCACTGTCCTGGCGTGTTTGCTCGCCCGCCAGCGCCAGTTCCCCGAAGATTGCCATCGGATGCAGAATGTGCTTGATCACCTCGCGCTCGTCCTCTGCATGATTACCGATTTTTACAATGCCCTTCACCAGAAAATAGATGCAGTCTGACGTATCGCCGCTGTGATAAACGAATTGATTTTTCTTTACGACGGTGTGAATGGTCATCGCGTCCAGTTGCCGTAATTCTGCATCGTTTAGTTCACTAAACAATGGCAAATGTCTTAGAAAATCAATAGCTTTGGCTCTGAAGGTCTTCATAATGCTTGACTTTTAAATGAGATTCAATCACATTACAAAGATGAATTTTTCTACGATCGAAAGTAAGTACAAAAAAAAGGAATTGTTTTTTTAAGAAATGAGTCTTAAGTTATTTAAAGTGCTGAAAATCAATATTTTTTAATCCAAATTTAACTTATTTTGTTTGTAAATCTTTTCAGATAAGCAGAATATTTGTTGGATATTGCTTTTTAAGCAGATGCGTCCGTGCCCATTGAAAACATTAGAAAACAAACTAAAAAAACCATTATGAAAAAAAATTACCTGCCAGCATTGTGGCTCTTAGCCGGTATCGGATTTTTTGCCACTTCCGCAACTGCTCAAACCGAAGCCGACTCTACCCGACTTTGGCGCATTATCACGACGGATGGCAACGAATACATCGGCGCTATTGAATCGAGAAGCAGCGAACAGATTGTGCTGCGTACGGAAAGCGTTGGCATAATTACCATTCAGGTACGCAATGTCAAAACCCTGGTAGAAATTAATCCGCAGCGTGTGGTTCAGGGCGAACTCTGGGCAGATAACCCGCAGGCTACCCGCTATTTCTGGGGCCCCAATGGCTACGGTTTGCGGCAGGGCGAAGGCTATTACCAGAACATTTGGGTGCTATTCAATCAGGTAAGCGTTGGCATTACCGATAATCTTTCGATCGGTGCCGGGCTGGTACCGCTTTTTTTGTTTGAAGGCAGTCCTACGCCGGTTTGGATTACACCCAAAGTTTCCATTCCAATCAAAAGAGATGCTTTTAATGTGGGCGCCGGCGTATTGGCAGGCACTATACTCGGCGAAGACGAAGGCGTCTTTGGCATTGCCTATGGCGTCACGACGTTCGGCAACCGCGACAAGAACCTCACGCTGGGGCTGGGCTATGGCTTTGCCGATGGAGACTGGGCAAGAACGCCCGCCATCACCATCGGTGGTATGCTGCGCCTGGGCAAAAAGGGGTATTTGCTCACTGAAAACTACATCCTGGAGGACGTCGTGCTGATGACCCTGGGCGGGCGCACGGTCTGGACCGGCGTATCGCTGGATTACGGACTAATTTTGCCGTTATCCGGGGATGGTTTTTTTGCCCTCCCCTGGTTGGGGCTGACGGTGCCTTTTGGCAGGAAACAATAACTTCAAAGGAGGCAGCAGAGAAGTGATACTGTTGTGAAGGAGTGCTCTGCGGAAGCCATATATATCCTCGGCTAAATATTTGGGCTGATTCCCGTTTTCCAAAAAATCAGCGCTCTATATCCAAATCCTCCGGCACGTCCCGCTCCTGGCGTTCGGGCGAATGCGGCTTGTCGATCAGCTTTTCTTCGGAGGAGGAGGTGGTAAAAATATTGACACCGCAGGTTTGCAAAGCAATAGAAACGAGAAAGAACAGCGCAATACCGATCAGAATCAGACGGAAAGGGCTGGTGCGTTTGGTTTCGTCAGAATTAGTTGAAGATGAAGGACGTTTGGACATGATTTCTGGAAATTTAAGGTTTAAACAGTCGAAAACAAGATTTTAAATTTCCACTTATCATCTCGAATAGCCAAATTTTTGGAGAACTTATCCCTAAGAATTGGAAAAAATATTGACCTTACAACATGTCGGACGCAGTAGTGCCGCCCGACATGTATAAGGCGAGGTAGCAAAATTAAGCTGGCAGGATTACTTTGTTGATAACATGGATTACGCCATTGTCTGTTTCTACATCAGCCGTAACTACTTCTGCATCATTGATATGTACTTTACCATCCTGGATGCGGATGTTGATCTCCGCGCCATTGACGGTAGCTGCTGTCATACCATCCGACAAATCGCCCGACATCACTTTACCTGCCACAACGTGGTAAGTCAAAATACCAGTCAGTTTTTCTTTGTTTTCTGGTTGTACCAAAGATTCTACGGTACCAGCTGGCAGCGCTGCAAATGCATCATCCGTTGGTGCAAAAACAGTGAAAGGACCTTCGCCGCTGAGGGTTTCTACTAATTCAGCAGCGGTTACAGCTGCTACCAATGTCTTGAAAGAGCCATTGTTTACTGCGGTTTCTACGATGTTCATAATTTTGAATGGTTTTAATGTTCCGGAATTGGAACGCCAGCCTAACCATCTGTGACCGTCTTTGTTGTTGTGTATGGTCTATTTAAAGATTTGTTTACATAATTTGACACAGGGGATACATTACCAGGAAAATTCAGGACAAAAACCGGGTTATACTTCACAAAAGATTAACCTCAGGTCAGTTGCCCGATCATCACCTCGGGGTTAAAAATCCATTCGCAAACGCAAGTTGATCCGCCGCGAGGTCAAATAATTTGGAATCGCATATTGTTGCTCAAAAATCGTTTTGATCCAGGTATTGCCAGCCTGGTTTTGCACTTGCAGCAGGTTGAACACTTCCAGGCTGAGCCAGGTATTCTTCGTGAAACGCAAAGGATGACGAGGCTTGCTCGCCAGCCGTTCCTTATCCCAGATTGCGAAAGAGAACCCAATATCTACGCGATGATAAGGCTCGAAGCGGTAGGTATTGCGAAACACTTCGTTGTTGCCCAGCAAGCCGTATGGCAAGCCCGTACCCACCGTGAAATTCAGGTGCATTTTGAAATCCTCATTACTCGGCAGATAATCCTGGAAAAACATCGACAACGTCATAAACTGATCGGTCGGGCGCGGCACATCGTTCACCGGGGTTGCCTGGGGCTGCCCGATCTCGCGTTGCAAGTGCTGCACGCCCGTCAGTGCCTCGCGGGCCCTCAGAAACGACAGGTTGATCCAGGATTCGGCACCGGGCACGAACTCTCCGTTCACCCGAAAGTCAATGCCCGTCACGTATCCCGTGAGGTCATTTTGCCCGGAGTAGCGAATGCGCACATTTTCAATCTCGTAGGACACCAAATCCCACAAACTCTTGTAATATGCTTCGGTGATGAACCGGAATTTTTTCGGGTTACTCTTGCCCATATAAAAATCAAACGTCATGCCCGCCACGATGTGGAAGGATTTCTGCGCGAGCAAGTCAGTATTTACCTTGCCGTCAAAGCCCCGCATTTCGCGGTAAAACGGCGGTTGGTAATACAAGCCCCCGGCCAGGCGGTAGGAAATATCGCGCTCGCTTTGCAGCGGTTTGTACAAAACTTGTGCTCGGGGCGACACAATCAATTCTTCATTCAAATCCCAGTAAGATGCCCGCACGCCCGCCGACACACGCCACTCGGCAATGCTTTCTTTCCGCCAGGTGTAAGTGTCCTGAAAATAGGCGCTGAAGCGATTGGAATTGAGTTCGTTGCGCGTTTTCAATACATTAAAAACCTGCACCGCATCCGGATCGTAAGGCAGGGAATAACCGGCAGAATCAAGGCGCTCCCACTCGTTGATGCGATCCACGATTTGCTCGTTCTGGTATTTCACGCTCCATTGCAGGAAGTGGCTGCTGGTGGTTTCAAAATCATCGTGATCGGTTTGCAACTCAATGCCGCCTTTATGCTCGATGTTGCGAATGTCGATATTCAAAAAATTTCGTACAAACTGTTGCTGCGTGCCGGTGCCCAGTTCGGCGATTACCTCTCCGAAGTTGTCGCTGCCCAGCCCCGATTCGATCTGGCGCAAGCTGTAGTTGCTGATGATGTCGAAACGCTCGTTTTCATCTGAGCGAAACGTCGAAGCCAGTAGTTTCAAAAAGAAAGGATTGCGATCCCGGTCGGGCAGATAGGTAAAAGAAAGTCCGCCCATTTGGGTGGTAAAATCATCCACTTCTTGTCCTTCAAATACGCTAAACAATTGCAAGGCAAAATTTACCAATCCAAAAGCCGTATTGCGCTCGGTTGGTTGAAACTGATAAACGCTGCGATTGAAGTTACCCAGCAGCCCCACCTGCAGATCGCGCGTGATGTCATAGGTAAGATAGGTTTGAATATCCGTAAAATTGGGAACGTATTCGCCTTCTACATCCAATGTGCCCAGCAAATAACGGGTCGTTTTGTAGCGAACGCCCGCCAGGTAGCGAAAGCGTCGATAATCATCTTTACCAACTTTGGTGCTGCCTTCGATGTGCGCCGAACCGCCCAAAAAACTTGCATTGAAAGAGCCTGCCAGGGTATCCGGTAGTTTATATTTAATATCCAAAACCGAAGCCGCCTTGTCGCCGTATTTTGCTTCAAAGCCACCGGAGGAAAAAGACAGATTCCGGATCAGGTCGATATTCGCGAAGGTCAACCCCTCTTGCTGCCCTGCGCGAATCAATTGCGGGCGATAAATCTCAAAGTCATTGACATAGACCAAATTTTCGTCATAATTACCACCCCGCACATTGTATTGCGAACTCAACTCCCCGCCGGTGCCACTGCTCGTGCCCAACGCGATGTGCGGCAGAATACTTTCCAGGTTGCCGGTGGTCGTGGGGATGAGTTTGATATTTTCCAGGTCTTCCTGAATCATGCCCGACATTTCGATTTTGCTGGCGCGCACCACCACTTCGACGTCCGAATCCATGGGCGCGAGCGTTACATCCACCTGCCGACTGCTGCGGGGTGGCATGGGCGCAATTTCTACCGATGCCTGCTTGTAGCCAATACGGGTAAAAACAAGTGTAAATGCTTCGTTAGCAGGTACTTCAATGCGATATCGCCCGTTGACTGCCGACTCCACCGCCGTGCTCGAACCTTCGATGTAAATTGTTGCAAATTCAATGGCTGCGTTGCTCTCCGCTTCTTTTACGATACCGGTAATGGTAGCCGAGCGCTCATTTTGAGCGTACAGAAGCGTTGTACAAAAAGAGACGAGAACAAACAGGGTAAAAAATTGCTTCATGTTATCTGAGATGCCGAACCGTTTTTGAATTTTGAAAACCGCTTTACGCAAAATTGAGCGCAAGCTACGTTTTCCAACGAAGAAAAACGTACCCTGTTGCGAAAAATGAATTCGATTAACATAAAACTGTCAGATAAACTTCAATGGGTTGCGCTCGAATGCTTTCAGATGTGCGATGGCTTCCGACGGATTGGGCGCTTTGAATACACTGCTACCCGCCACCAGCACATCGGCGCCTGCTTGCAGAATTTTCTCGGCATTTTGTAGCCCCACGCCACCGTCCACTTCGATCAGCGTGCCGGTGTTGCGCGTGGTAATCATTTCCTTGAGTCGTTGTATTTTGGGAAGGGTGCGGTAAATGAATTTTTGCCCCCCAAAGCCAGGATTGACCGACATGAGGCAAACCAAATCAATATCTTCAATAATATCTTCTAGCATTTCAATCGGCGTATGCGGGTTGAGTGCCACCCCAGCTTGCGCGCCGGTCTCCTTTATCTGCTGCAAAGTGCGATGCAAATGCGGACAAGCTTCATAATGCACCGTGATGACATCGGCACCCGCTTCGCGAAATGCTTCGATGTATTTTTCCGGCTCTACGATCATCAGATGCACATCCAGCGGCTTGGTTGCCAACTTATTGATCGCTTCGATGATAAACATACCAAAGGTGATATTCGGCACAAAACGCCCGTCCATTACATCCAGATGCAGCCAATCGGCTTCGCTGGCATTCACCATTGCAATCTCTTCTTCCAGTCGCGTAAAATCTGCTGCCAATAGCGAAGGCGCTACTAAATGCTTTTTCATATTGAGTTTGTGTTATTTTTCTTTTTGTTGGTGCGTTACAGCATTTAATTTGG
>CAZFBU010000098.1:0-16404 GCA_964517175.1 uncultured Saprospiraceae bacterium | reverse complement strand
TTTTCCAAATGTAGTCGGTCTGAGCGTGCGATGTGAAACCAAAAAAAAGGAGTGTTACGAAACTTAGGAGAGAAAGCTATTACTTAAAGCATTGATAATCAATATAAAAAGAAAGAGTCTTTTTACGAAAACAAGATATTTACACTTTGGGTCAAATATTTGCAAAGGGGTATCATTACTAATCGAAATGGCGTATGTTAGCTCTTGAATTAAAATTTAAACATTCAAAAAGAAAATGGACCATGGCAAAAATGAATTTCGGCGGCGTAGAAGAAAATGTCGTAACGCGGGAAGAATTTCCATTGGACAAAGCTCTTCAGACACTTGAAAATCAAACTATTGCGATAATCGGCTACGGCGTGCAAGGGCCAGGTCAGGCACTTAATTTGCGCGACAACGGCTTTAATGTGATCGTCGGACAGCGTTATCCTTCCAAATCCTGGGACAAGGCCGTGCGCGACGGATTCGTACCCGGCGAAACGCTTTTTGATATTGAAGAAGCTGCCAAACGCGGTGATATTATTCAATATTTACTTTCCGATGCAGCGCAAATTGCGCAATGGGAAACGATCAAAAAGCACCTGACACCGGGCAAAGCGCTTTATTTCTCGCATGGTTTTGGGGTGACGTACAAGGATCGCACCGGCATTATTCCTCCACCGGATGTGGATGTGATCCTGGTGGCACCGAAAGGCTCCGGCACGAGCCTGCGCCGAATGTTCCTGGAAGGCAGAGGGTTGAACTCGAGCTACGCTATTTTCCAGGATGCGACCGGCAAGGCTTTCGAGCGCGTCGTGGCGCTGGGCATTGGCATTGGTTCCGGCTATCTGTTTGAGACTGATTTCCAGAAGGAAGTATATAGCGACCTGACCGGTGAACGCGGTACCTTAATGGGTGCGATCCAAGGCATCTTCGAAGCACAGTTTAACGAATTGCGCCGGCGCGGTCACTCGCCGAGCGAAGCATTCAACGAAACGGTGGAGGAATTGACCCAAAGTCTGATGCCGCTGGTTGCTGAAAACGGTATGGACTGGATGTATGCCAACTGCTCTACCACCGCGCAGCGTGGCGCTTTGGATTGGAAAAATAAATTCCGCGATGCAGTAGCGCCGGTTTTCAAGGATTTGTACGACAGCGTTGCTGCCGGCGAAGAAGCGCAGCGCTCGATCAACTCCAACAGCCAGCCGGATTATCGCAATAAGCTGGAGGAAGAACTCCGCGAATTGCGCGAAAGCGAAATGTGGCAGGCAGGCAAAGTGGTGCGCAGCTTACGCCCGGAGCGTCAGCAGGTTGAAGAAGAAGTTTAATTTTACAACGAATGAGGCGACGCCTCTGCGAGGTGTCACCTCATTTGCCCAATCCTCCAACCCGAAGTGATGACGACAGACAAAACCGTTACGAACGCTATTATCAGTGTTGAAGCGATTTACAAAGCGAAAGTGCGTTTGAAGGGCATTGCCGAACAGACGCCGCTGATGCTAAACTTCAACTTCTCAGATCGCTATCAAGCTAATATTTTTTTCAAGCGCGAAGACTTGCAGGTGGTGCGTTCCTATAAAATCCGGGGTGCGTACAACAAAATGGCGACACTGAGCAAAGCAGAATTGAAGAATGGCGTCGTCTGTGCCAGCGCGGGCAATCACGCACAGGGCGTGGCATTTGCATGCAGGAAAATGGGCGTGCACGGCAAAATTTACATGCCGGCAGTGACCCCGCAGCAAAAGGTGAAGAAAGTCAAGCTGTTTGGAAAAGACATGGTGGAAATAATCCTCGTTGGCGATACATTTGACGATGCCTACAGCGAAGCGATGCGGGATGTTGAAACCAGCGGACGCGTATTCATTCATCCTTTTAACGATGAACGGGTAATCGAAGGGCAAGGTACCGTCGGGCTGGAAATACTCGAGGATTGCCCGGAAGCCATTGATTATGTATTTGTTGCAATTGGCGGCGGCGGTCTGGCGTCTGGATTGGGATCTTATTTTAAACAACTGAGCCCCAACACCAAGATCATCGGCGTGGAACCAGCGGGCGCACCGGCAATGCACGATTCGCTCCGGGCGGGCGAGTTGGTCACGCTTGATAAAATCGACAGTTTTGTGGATGGCGCAGCGGTGCGACGCGTGGGCGAGCAGACCTTTAAAATAGTGCAACAAGTGATTGACGATATGGTGCTTGTGCCCGAAGGAAAAGTTTGCTCTACAATATTACAATTGTATAATGAAGAAGGCATCGTGGTGGAACCGGCGGGCGCGCTGGCGATTGCAGCGTTAGACTTTTTCAAGAACGAAATCAAAGGCAAAACAGCCGTTTGTGTGGTGAGCGGCAGCAATAACGACATCAACCGCACTGGCGAAATTCGCGAACGATCTTTGCTGTACGAAGGCTTGAAACATTATTTCGTTATCCGCTTTCCGCAGCGGGCGGGCGCCCTGCGTGACTTCCTCAACAATGTGCTCGGTCCTACCGACGACATCACACATTTCGAGTACACCAAGAAATACAACCGCGAATCCGGACCGGCGCTCGTCGGCATTCAAACTCAGCAACGCGAAGATTACGAAGCACTGCTCCAGCGCATGGACCAGCACCATATCCATTATCATACGCTGAATGATAGCCAGACGTTGTTTGAGTTGTTGGTGTGACCACAACTCCGTCTCCCCCAATTCCAGAATCTTCTCAAATTCCGCTTGCTCGAGCGGCGACCGGTTACTTTGTTTCCAACACATCTGCAATCCCGATCATGATGCCTTGAATCACTTCGATCTCCGTTTCCCAATCACTTGTTTCCCATTTCTTATTTCGTTCGGCAACCATTACTTTCCCGGAATCGGTGAATATCCAGATTACTTTAGAAATACCAAATTGAAGAAACTCATCCGTTTTTTCATGATAATAACTCAATGGATTCTGAATGGATTGCAAATCCGCTTTGGTATCTACCTCAATGACTACTTCGGGTGCAAAATTCAGGTACGTATTTGCGATGGCAGTTTCGCTGAGCTTTTCAGATGGCACAATAGCAATGTCCGCCGCACGCCAGGCATTTTTTGCGAACTGAACACCGATTTCATTCGTTAACACCTCATATTTCCCCTGCAATTGCGATTGTAATAAAAACACAAGCCTGGAAATAATCAGCGACTGCAAGAGACTGCTCCCCATGATTTCATCTAATTTTTTTTCGCCATCCAGATAGGACTGAAATCCACGATAATAAATGGGAACGCCATCTTGCATCTCATAAATGAGCGTGTCGGGTATCATTTGTGTTGCAGTTCCCATAAGGTGATAATTTTGATTGCTTTCAAATTTAATTCTTTTCTCGCAAACGGACAACCATTTGCGATCAACTTAAAAACCGCTCCCTACAACTCCGTCTCGCCCAATTCCAGAATCTTCTCAAACTCCGCCTTTTCCAGCGGCATGACCGAGAGGCGACCGATGCGCACCAGCGCAATGTTTTGCAGTTCAGGCGTGGCTTTCACTTCCTTGAGCGAAACGGGCTTGTTCAGGCGCTTCACGGGCACGACGTCCACCACCGACCAATCCCCTTTTTCGGCAGTAGGGTCCGGGTACGACTCTTTGGTTACTTTGCAAATGCCGACCACTTCTTTGTCGTTCACACTATGATAAAAAAGGACGAGATCACCTTCCTTCATGTCCCGAAGGTTGTTGCGGGCAGCATAGTTGCGCACGCCGCTCCACATTGTCTTTCCGTCCGCCTCAAGATGATGATAGCCGTATTCGTAGGGTTCTGATTTGACGAGCCAGTAGTTCATGTTGTGATATTGTGATATTTGGATATTTATCCGCTTTACGGCGGATTTGGATATTGTCAAGTTTTATACTCTATCGCAAAAGTAATGGTTGAAGCCTTAATTTTGTTGTAATTTTGGATGTTTTTAGAAACGAAACGAATGAATTTGGACCATTATAAAACGGAGGAACTTCAACTGAATATCTCCGGTATTCCGGTCAGGCTGCTGCAAATCACCAATGTGGATGAGCTCTTCGAGGCATTGATCGCAAAGGGCGAAGCGCACGAAGATGTGCAGGATGAACGCATTCCCTACTGGGCGGAGCTGTGGCCATCGGCAATTGCGCTGAGCGAGCACTTGGTGCAACACCACCGGATACAGCCGGGCACCCGTGTGACGGAAATTGGTTGCGGCTTGGGTTTGTCGGGCATTATCGCCGGTAAATTGGGCGCGCACGTCACGCTCACCGATTACCTGGAAGAAGCGCTGGCTTTCGCCAAACAAAACTGGGCATTGAATTTTGCAACGGAAACCGCAAGTTTCATTCAGATGGATTGGCGCACGCCCAACTCAGCGCTGGCAGCAGAAATTGTGCTGGCTTCTGACGTTTGCTATGAAAAGCGGTTCCTCAAAGATTTGCCCAATGCTTTTCGCACGCTCTGCAAATCCGGCGGACGCATCCTCGTGAGCGATCCTTACCGGAGCGCAGCGGCGCATTTTTTTGAATCGCTGGAAACACAAGGTTTTACCTGCGAGCATTTCGACTATTCGATCCAGTTGGAAAAGAAGTTACGCGTCCGCGTGCAAGTGATTGATATTCAAATTGTATCCGAATAAATCCGGCGTTACAACATTCCAATAAAAGCCATCATGCGCCCGGTTTTACCAGCTTCTGCGCGGTGAGAAAAGAAATTTTTATTGTGCAAAACGGTTGAAAAATCAGATACTTCGAGCTGATCGGTCGGCACGCCGAAAGCTTCGATCTGGTATTGATTTGACTTTTTCAAATCGACAAAAAACTTACTTTTATCCACATCAAAGCGTTTGAAATCATCCGGAAAATAATCCGCTACATAGGCATCGACCTCATAGCTGCACTCGTCAATGCAAGTGCCAATGTAGGCAAAACAATCCTCCGCTTGCGAGCCAAACTGCACCTGCATTGCCTGCAGGGTTTTGTACACAATGCCTTCCGCCGTGCCGCGCCAGCCGGCGTGCACCGCCGCAACGACCTGATGCCGGGCATCAAAAAGCAAGATCGGTGTGCAATCGGCAACACTAACCGCCACAAAAACGCGGCGCTTATCCGTGACCAGCGCATCGAAACCGTCGTACGTACCGGCTTCCATCGCGTACAGGATTTTGTCCTTGTGTACCTGCTTTGAAGTAGCAATCTCCGCCGGATTAATTTTGAATGCCCCGAAAAAACGCTGGCGGTTTTCAATCACATTTGCTTCGTCGTCACCTACACTGAAGCTGAGGTTTAGGCTGTCAAGCGGTTCGGAGCTAACGCCGCCGTGCCGGGTACTTTGTGCTGCAATAATATTCGAAAAAGGCTCAAAAATGGTCGGTTTTTGGTATATATCCATGAAATTCGCGTTTCTTCAATACTTCAATTTTCTAAACAATTCCCAAACGACAACGCCCACGCAAACCGAAATGTTGAGCGAATGCTTCGTACCAAACTGCGGCACTTCGATGCAGGAATCCACCATTTTCATTACTTCATCACTTACGCCGCTGACTTCGTTGCCGAATACGAGCGCAACTTTCTCGCCGGTTTGTATCTGAAAATCCTGCAAAGCGATACTTTCCTGCGCCTGCTCCACCGCGACGACGCGATAGCCATCGGCTTGTAACTGCGTAACGGCGATAGTAGTGTCCTTTTCATAAGCCCAATCGACGGATTCGGTGGCGCCGATTGCCGTTTTGGTAATTTCCTTGTTGGGCGGTTGAGCCGTAATGCCGCAGAGATAGATGCGCTCGATGGCAAAAGCATCGGCGGTGCGAAAAGCAGAACCGACATTCAACCCCGAGCGAATGTTGTCCAAAACAAGAGTGATGGGCGTTTTGGGCTGGTTTTTGAATGCTTCAACGGTGAGTCGGTTGAGTTCCTGTAGTTTTCGTTTTTTCATGGTAGTTGTTGTATGCGCCGATCGAAGATCAGCGGTACGCTACCGGTAATCCGCTCGCGCCGGTCGGAAAACATCCATTACTTTACAATCGGTCAGCGCTTTGCCGGAGTGCGGCACATTGGGCGGAATTGTTGCGACCATGCCTGCCTTGCAAACCTGCGTCACGCCGTTGATCGTCATTTCCAACTCACCTTCAATCACGTTGGTAACCTGCTCGTGCACGTGATGGTGCTCAGGCAAGATACTGCCCGCTTCGATTCTGAAATGCGCGACCGTCAATCCATCGGTATGCACCATTTTACCGTGAAATCCCGGCACAATTTCCCGCTCTTTTACTTCGGCGAGCATTACAAAAGGATTCATATCATCATGTTTTTAGTATGAAATCAATTCAAGTGTATCCAGTTTTGTTCGCACCTTAAAAAAATCGCGCAGTTTTTCTTCCTCCGCGCGGCGGGCGCTGGCAGAGCGACGCACGTTCCAATGCACCAGATACGTCGGCATCTGAACGATGGAATCCTGGAAATCCGTCTTTTGCATGCGTGCAAAGCGCAATTCGTCAATGCCTGGAAAAAGGGTTTTTACTTCCTTACCCAAATCCGAAAAGAGCGTGGAATCCAGTACCACCTGCGCGCGGCGATCACTCAACTGCTCCAACAGGCGTTGCTGCTCGGTGCGGGTCGCTTCGGTCGTTTCCAATTTTCGGGCTAATTGCCCAATATTGGAAATTTGCAGCTTCAGTCGGTTGACTTCATCCAGATTTACACCAGCATCCTGAATCAAATTCAGTTTCACATCCCGCAATCCGATTGAATGAAGATATGTATAATATTCCTCGAGTGAATCCTGGGAAATATTTCTCCCCAGCAACTGCAAAACGAGCCGATTCACAGTATCCTGCCGGATAAGAGAATAATCCAGGCATACCGTCTGCGAATCTTCTCCAAAATAATGCCCCACAAACTGCTCCACTTTTCGGATTTCCTGGCGATCCGACCAGAGATTGTATAAAATAACGGCACTCGGAATCGTCACCAAAAAACTAAAAAAGGTCAACAACCAACGGGTTCGCCGCCCTTCCGCTTTATCCAGCTTCTCTTTAAGTGGAAATTTTAACAAGCGGATGATCAGAAACGTAGTAACCGAGATAAAGAAGGAGTTCAAAAAGAACAAATAAAACGAATTAAATGCGATTTGCCAGTTGCCGCTAGCAATGCCAAAGCCGGTAACACAGAGCGGCGGCATTAAAGCGGTGGCAATGGCTACGCCCGGGATGGCACTCGATTTTTCCCGCCGGGTAAAGGAAATGATACCGGCTAAGCCGCCAAAAACAGCTACGAGGCCATCCAGAAAAGTAGGCGCGGTTCTCGCCTGTATTTCGTTAGTCAATTCTCCTAGCGGCGTAATCACAAAATAGAAGGTACTGGTAAAGACAGCGATCAATGTAGCAATCAAAAACTGCTGTAAGGCCTTAACCATTGCGCCACGGTCGTTGATGCCAACTGCCAGCCCGATGCCCAAGATAGGTGCCATGAGTGGCGAGATCAACATTGCCCCGATGATGACTGCCGGCGAGTTCAGGTCAAGTCCCAGGGAAGCCACCATGATCGAGCACATTAGCAGCCAGGCATTGGCCCCGCGCATTACCCGGCCGGATTTTATTGCCACAACCGTGCCTTCCCGATCCAGACCATCTTCCAGGTTGATCAGAGCAGCAAACCAATCGCTGATTTCCTGCCAAAGATTCTTCGCACTGATAATGATTCGCGCCGACGAGTTGTCTATTATCTGCCGTTCTGGCGCTTCTTTTTCTTGTTTGTTTTCCGGCATTTATTCCTACAAAATTCTTACGGGGTAAAAATATCAATTTTTGCCGGAATGTGCCTGAACCGGCTTACATTGTTGACGAATTTGCCGTATCTTCCTGAATTCGATAAAAAAACGCCCGTTGGTAAACTATCAGCGGTAGTACCTGGGTTATATAAATGACACAAAATACACAAACCGATGAAATACAGTTATCTGCTCCTTTTTTTGGCGATAAGCCTCGGCTTCGCTGCCTGCGCCGGCTTGCAAAACGCTAGTTTTTATCGCGCTCCGAACTTCGATCCCGGCGCTACCTTCAAAGTAATTACGCTCAATACCAATGACGTGATCGCCGGCAGGCTGGAGCACTACCTGCTGACCAACAAGCTTCGGGTTATTTCGGATCATAATTTTCGCCTCCCCGGCAATGCCGCTTTTCCTAATCCGGTTTTTCCAATGGACAGCACCAGCCTCGGTTCTATGGTGGTCAATATTCCTTATATGGATGAAAAACCATCCGATTACATCATCCGATATCAATTTGAGAACGCCCCGAACAATGCTCCGAGTAACGCCCGGTCGAGCCTGAATATCGCCGTTGTTAACACCAACACCGGGGAAACCGAAATTTCTTATCTGGTGCAGCAAAGAGGAAGAATAGAAGCCCAACAAATTGACCGGACTATACAAGGGTTTGTTTCGCGTTTGCGCGGAAGATAAAAGAGCCATTCTGAACGAATCAGAACGGCTCCATCTGTTATATCTTATCGAAAGGAGGAGCGCACTCCTCACTTCCGAATTTGTTTAAGCTTCTTCCAACACTTTGGTTACCAGATCCGCAGCTTCCTGCAGGAGGATAGCCGAGTGCACCGCCAGCCCGGAATCATCGATCATTTTCTTGGCGATGTCGGCATTGGTACCCTGCAAACGCACGATGATCGGCACCGGAATGTCGCCGATGTTCTTATACGCATCGATCACGCCCTGTGCTACGCGGTCGCAGCGCACAATACCGCCGAAAATATTGATCAGGATCGCCTTCACCTTCTCATCTTTGAGAATAATGCGGAAGGCATTTTCTACGCGCTTGGCATCCGCTGTACCGCCTACATCCAGGAAATTCGCCGGTTCGCCGCCGGAAAGCTTGATTACATCCATCGTCGCCATCGCCAGGCCCGCGCCATTCACCATACAACCAACGTTACCGTCCAGATTCACGAAATTCAGATCGAATTTGCGTGCTTCCACATCCGTTGGATCTTCTTCGTCTTCATCGCGCATTTTCTCCAAATCCTGATGACGATACAAGGCATTGTCGTCCAGCGTTACTTTTGAATCCACTGCAATCACTTTATCATCACCAGTGACCACGCAGGGGTTAATTTCAAAAAGCGTCGCATCCGAGCCGACGTAAGCCTTGTACAAAGAAGATACAAACTTCACCATTTGCTTGAATGCGGCGCCGCTCAGTCCCAGATTAAAAGCAATCTTGCGTGCCTGGAAGCCTTGCAAGCCCAACATCGGATGTACATACTCCTTATGCACCAGGTGCGGCGTTTTTTCTGCCACCGCTTCGATATCCATACCACCTTCGGTAGAATAAATGATCACATTGCACTGTTTCTCGCGATCGGTCAATACCGAGATATAAAATTCTTTACAAGAGTCAAAATCAGGGGTATAGGCATCTTCGGCAACCAGGATTTTGCGCACCAGTTTGCCCGGGCCTTCCATACCGCCTGGCGTTTGGGGGGTTTTCAGCATCATACCGATAATGTTGCCGGCGTGCTCTTTCAAGTCGTCCAGATTTTTCACCAACTTCACCCCGCCGCCTTTTCCACGACCGCCAGCGTGAATTTGCGCCTTCACCACGGCAAAATTATTGCCCGTTTTTTCCTGAACTTTTTTGTACGCTTCCACCGCCTCGTCAACCGTCGTCGCCACGAAACCTTCCTGGATGGCTACGCCATAGCTCTTTAATAATTCCTTACCCTGATATTCGTGTAGATTCATTTACTTAGGTGTTGGATGTTAGTTATTTGAATTCGACGTCAAAAGTAAGGAAAGATTTGTTATTAAAGAAGTCGATATGTGGTTTTTGTAGAATATCGAAACGAAAGAAACCTGGCTGTTGAATAGAATTATGCTTGATGCTGATTCGTATTTTAGCGAATATTTGCTGAAAATTGTATTTTGTCCTTGATTATGATTTGAATACCAAACCCAAAATTTTGCTTATGCCCACTACTTCTGTTTCGCCCGCTGTTGCCAAAATGATCGCCGACCTGAATACGCCCTGGAAAATGCGCCTCTACTTTTTGCAGCGGCTTCCCTCCCTTTGGTTTTGGGGGGTGCGAATCAGACAGTGCGACGAACGCAGCGCTCAGGTCACCATTCCCTTCAATTGGCGCTCGCAGAATCCCTTCCGCTCCACTTATTTTGCGGCGCTTTGCGGCACGGCGGAGTTGTCAACCGGGGTGTTGGGGTTACTTGCCATTGGCGATCGGAAGGTATCCATGCTCATCATTCACATCGAAGCCGAATTCACCAAAAAAGCAACCGGTCTGACGACTTTCACCTGCAGCGATGGCGAGCAGGTACAGCAAGCAGTGGAAAGATCTGTTGAATTGAAGAAGCCTCAAACGATCCGGGTCACTTCCGTCGGCATCAATCAAGCTGGCGAAACCGTCGCGAAAATGACCCTGACCTGGTCGTTTAAAGCAAAGAATTGAAAATTTTTGATTGCTTATTTTCGATTGTTAGCAATTGACAATCAGCAATTAACAATTATTAATCAACAATTCCTACTGTATCGAAATGCGTTTCGTCAATGTTCCGGTATCGGTCACAATTTGCAGAAGATAAATTCCTTTTGCTACCTGATTTGGAAAAAACTGCAAGGTATTTTCACCTGCCAGCACATCATAGTTATTGTACTGCACTAATTTTCCTGCCAAATCAAACATGCGGATATCCAGATTTGTGCTGTTGGCTGCCTGCACCTGGAGTGTCAGCGGTTGATTTTCCGCCAGCGGATTGGGAAACACCTGCACATTCGTCAGGGTGCCGGCTATGTTATCAATGCTGGTCAGCGTTGTCGTTCTGAAATTGCTCGAAGCGCCGTAACGCGTGCAAAAGCTGTTGCGATTCACGGCTTTAATTCGCCAATAGTAGATGCGATTGTTGATTAAGCCGGTAATCGTCGTGCTGTTTGTGTTGGCAAGATAAGTGTCCGTAAGCGGTCCGGCAAAAGTGGGCACAATGCTGATATCAATCAGATAAAACGAAGCATCCGAAACGGCTTCCCATTGCAAAAAAACCGCATTGGCATCTACGTCTTCACCTGATCCCGGCAGCACAGGCGCAGTAGTCACATCATTGATGGAAGGCGCCGGCTGGAGGAGGTTTACATAATTGGATTTAACGCTCAGCAGGTGGCTGCGCATCGCCTGAATTTGTTCTTCAGAAAACTGGCTCTGACAACCGTCATTGGAATACGACATGATATTGGAGCCATCCGAGCGAAAGGTCTGCCCGCTGGGGTCTTTTTGTTCGATCAAACTGTTTTTGTTTTCATCGCAGTTCCAGCGAACACTGAGATAATCAGGCGAGGTATCGCAAAAACCATCGGCAGCCAGATTGCAATTGGAGCCGTCCGTTCTTTCCACCAGACGCCCGCCGATGCGTTCCGGGGCGGTGTTGGCATAATTAAATTCCTGACCTTCCCAGCCGCGGAAAGGATGATATAAACCCAAAGCGTGCCCGATTTCGTGCGCCCAGGTGTGATTGCCGATCTGCATTTCGCCCCGGCGCATCACGACGCCGTCGTTGCCGATGCCCGTCGCATAACCTGCTGCGCCTCCGGCAGTCGAAACGATGTAGCTGTTGATCGTACGTGCTACCCGATAGTCCCGATGTTTGTCATATCCTACCGCGATGGTGCTGTGATCGAAAAAGTCGGAATCATTGATGTAGCGAATCGCCCCCTGAATGTAAAACTGAATATTAGAAGCCTCGAAATCTTCGTTCAGCGTACAAAGAGCATTGAGTACGCTGTTTACCGGCGTATAGCCCGTGCTATCGTCCGCACCGACAATGTGAATGGTAAGCGGTACATAAAGTAAGTTATTTGTTTTGAGGTAAGCGCCCCGGTTTGCCAGGTACTGATCCGTCCATTTGGACGCCACATTCGGCGTACCGCAAGGCAGATCGCCCTGCGCTGCGGCATTGCCAATAATGGCAATAAAAAACAAAACACAGACGAAAACCGTATTCCACTTCTTCATGCTTAGAATGATAATTTTTTAATGTATAACAATTTTTTCCGTTAAGCGTCCTTTGTCGGTTTGCAGCGTTAGGAAATAAACCCCTGCGTTTAGGTTGTCGGTATTTATAAAAATGGAATTTTTACCGACGCTAAAGCGCTGCCCGTAGATTTCGCGCACCCGCCGCCCCGTAAGATCACAAAGTAGAATAGCCGCTTCTAAAGTTTCCAACATATCAAACGCAATTTCAATGCCAGAGTTTTGCTTCGCGGGGTTTGGAATGATCGTCCAGTCGCTTAGCTGACGAATATTGCTGGCAGAGGTTGCCACATCACCGGTTGTAAAAATGCGTACATCGGAAAAAGAGGCACAAGTGTGATAGGTGTTGAAAGGGCGCACGCGCCAGTAATAGGTGCGGTTTGCGTCCAGAGTTGTTACCTGCAATTCACTCTGGTCGGACACAAAAGCTTTCGGTTGCAGCGTAAAAGAAGGCACGCGGTCAATTTCCACGAGGTAGTGCGTAGCGCCAGTGACGTCCGTCCAATCGAGTTGCACCGCATTGTACACCGGCACGCGATCGTTCCAGGCGGGCAGTTCCAGCACAACTTCCCCGCTGATCGGCTCAAAATTCGGTATCTCTTCCGTGCGAATATAGTCGCGGGAAGTACTTGCCAGATCAGTGCGCATGAGTTGGCGTTGCTGATCTGAAAAATGATAACTCGCTCGATCACAGCGATCAAAGTAAGTCATAAAGTTATATTTATCGGGCATGACCGCCTCGCCAAGCGGATCCTGAGCATCGGCGGTATAGTCGCAGCCATTGGCATAAAAACCGAAATTGTAATCCGGGGGCGTATCGCAGATGTAATCGCCGGCGACGTCGCAATTGGTACCGTTTTGCCGCTCGGTCGGAATGTTCCGGGGCGACATAGCGGGGGCCGGGTTGCCGTGCCGCTGGGCGGTCCAGGGGTCGAAGTCCCAACCGTTAAAAGTATGCAACAATTTAAAAAAATGCCCCATTTCGTGCGTCAATGTGACCGAAAAACCATTGATTTCAGAAGAACGAATAATCAGCCAGTCTTTTGAAAACTGGTACGCGCCGCTGGTCACGGCGTTGGGATTGGGGGAATACACCTCGTCCACGATCCAGACGTTGATTGCGCTGAAATCCCGCATAACCTGCATATCATCGGCATTTTGCAAATGCTCGTGGTGGATTGCCGAGTTGTTAATCGTATTAAAATCCATAACCATATAAAACTGAATGCCCGCCGAGAGAAAATCCTCATTCAACTGGCAAAGCTGCGCCAGCAGCCGCGTATAATACACCCCGCCCGAGCCATCATCTTCCGCTACCATGTGAAAACGAACCGGCACATACACGGTACTCCTGGCTTGCAGAGCAGGTGTGGTTTTATTTTCCAGCAATTTTCGTCTGATCTGACGCAAATCCGCTTCGGTTGTGCCGCAAAATGAATGCACCGACTGGGGGTAAGCGTTTGTTATCGCTGCACAAAACAAGAGCAGCAGGAGGGGGAGTTTTGCGGACATGTTCGGTCTGTTTTTACCATATAATAGCCTTGACGCTATCCGAAGGATCAAACGGATATGCAATAGCCGTATGCTCAAAGCTAATTCTTTCGTCTTTCAACTAACAAAGCTGCCAAAAAATCTATATACTTGCAGCATTTTAGTGCAAATTTTTGCGCTTTCGCTAATTCTTGGACTAAAATTAATTGTTAAGTCATTATAAAACCAAAATTTATATGAGCAAAGTAACCGTCATAGGCGCTGGTAATGTAGGCGCCACCTGTGCTAATGTACTGGCACACAAAGATATTGTGAAGGAAGTTGTTTTGCTGGATATTCAAGGCGACCTCGCAAAGGGCAAAGCGCTGGATAGCTGGCAGCAGGCTCCGATCGACTATTACAGCACTTCCCTCATCGGCACGGATGATTATAAAGATACCACCAATTCGGACATCGTGGTGATTACTGCCGGTGTGCCGCGCAAACCGGGCATGAGCCGCGATGACCTCATCTCTACCAATGCCAAGATCGTAAAATCGGTAACGGATTCCATCAAGCAGCATTCCAAAAATCCGATCGTGATCGTTGTTTCCAATCCACTGGACGTGATGACCTACGCCGCGCACAAATCCACCGGCTTCGGTGATACCCGCGTTTTTGGCATGGCGGGCATTTTGGATACTGCCCGCTATCGGGCGTTTCTGGCGACCGAACTCCAGGTTTCTCCGAAAGACATCCAGGCAGTACTGATGGGCGGCCATGGCGATACGATGGTGCCGCTGCCTCGCTACACCACAGTAGCCGGTATCCCGGTAACGGAATTGATTGATGCCGATAAATTGGACGCCATCGTTGAACGCACCAAAGGTGGCGGCGGTGAGTTGGTCAAACTGATGGGCACTTCTGCCTGGTACGCGCCGGGGGCTGCTGCCGCGCAAATGGTGGAAGCGATCGTGAAAGACGAAAATCGCATTTTCCCTTGCTGCGTACGCCTGGACGGGCAATATGGCTTAAGTAACGCTTTTGTGGGTGCGCCGGTAAAACTGGGTAAGGATGGTATTCAGGAAATCATCGAACTGAAGCTGAATGAGGACGAAATGAAACTCCTGCACGACTCTGCCGATGCCGTGAAATCCGTGATGGATGTTTACAATAATATGAATTTGTAAAATGCATAAATCCGGGGGATGGTAAGCTGGTCGCCATCCTCCGAATTTACTAATCTACATCCAACTCATCAATCAGGCTCTCCAGATCGACGTGTTCGCGAATCAACTCTACGGCCCGGCTGATCTTCCAGGGCGTTTTCGTATTGATTTTTACTTCGATCCGGCTGATCTTCACCACTGATCCGTAAGTGTCCAGTGTCGTGGTAATAATCGGAATCCGATTCTGGATCAGATACGGCTTGTTCAGGTCGGCGCGCTCGTACCAGCGCTCGTGCCGCCCATCACCGGTGACGATAACCCCGGAAAGTGGCGATTTGTCCAGTTTTTTCATCGTACAAATTTCCTCGATCTTGTCCAGCGCTTCATCGATGCGCCGATAGCTCACCACCAGCAAAACATTGTTAAAACTGCTGAACTCGTCCACGTCTATCAGTGAGCCGGCGATGATATCTTCGATGCGATTGCCGAGCATATCTTCATTGAGCACTACTTTCCCGTCCACCGCCTGATTGATCGTCTCCATGATCGGGAAGGAAAGTGTTTTGTCATAGGGCATCACACCGAGCAGCGGAATGCCCATTTTCTCAAATTTCTTCTCGAGAAAATATTCAATTTCTTCCTTTTTATTTTCAAATACCTTGTTCACGATTACGCCCAGGATGGGCACCCGTTCTTCCCGAAACAAGGCCAGGCTCATGTGCAGGCGATCGATGGTATTGCCGATGCCGCCCTCCACGATTATCACCACGCCGCAGCCGAGCATTTTGGCTACCTGCGCATTGGAAAGATCAACCACCGTGCCCACGCCCGGATGCCCCGTGCCTTCGTAAACCACGATGTCGTACTGCGAATCCAGTTGCGCGGCGGCATTGATGATCCGGTCGCGAAAATCGAACTGCGATTCGTTTTCGATGTATTGCTTGGTGACGCCGGGGCCGAGCACCACCGGACTGTGTAGGTCAGGATTCATACTGAACTCCAGAAAATCAGAAAAAAGCACCGCGTCCTTGTCGGCGATAGCGCCGTCGATATTGATAAACTGCTGCCCAACCGGTTTGCAATAGCCCGTTTTGAAGCCTTTGGCGCGCAAATTGACCACCAGCCCCAGGGTAGAAGTCGTTTTGCCTACGTGTTGTCCGGTTGCTGCAACAAAAATATTTTTCATCTCGAACGGATTGGGTTTATATCCCGGATGAAAGGATAATTTTCAAAATAGCTTCGTCCTTTCGCCAAGTTAGGAAATGATTTGAATCGACCAACCATTTTTTTGTAAAAATGTACCACGAGGAAAAGATGGGTGGCGGTAGTTACCCGATTCCGTTCACGCCGAGCTGTATTTGGTGATGCTTTAACCGAGTTCCGCTCCGTGTAAGACAAATTAGGTAAACACCGCCATGCGATTGATGCGGCGATGCCCGAAAAAGCCCCACTCGAGCGCGGTAGCAGAAAGCAACAACGACAATGCCAGCAGCGTGGCGGCGAGGGTGTACATTCGCTTTTGCATGTTGAAAGTTTAATGTTCAATAATTCAAAGGTAGGGCATGGAAAGTTTATAGCAAAAATTCTGTGACGTGGAAAAATGACTTGAGTAACAAATTGGTTTTCAATCCACAGAAAGAACCTTAAGAAAAGTAAATTAAATCTAATAGCTGTTTGCATATTTCAGTCAATTTGTTTTATTTTGTTACCATCCAATTCAATAAAGTGCAGCTACAATGAAACCAATAATTTTATC
>CAZFBU010000097.1:0-16687 GCA_964517175.1 uncultured Saprospiraceae bacterium | reverse complement strand
GATATTGAGATATTCGGATATTTTTGGTTTTTTTTTTGCAAAAAAGAGAGGAAACAAATGGAAGAGTGGGAACTGGATTTTGAGTGGCTGCGGGTGCGGCATTTGATCAAAGATCGTTTTCGGAAGGAGAGCCTGCCCGACCTGAACGCTATCCTTTTTCTCATTGGCATTCAGGAATTGGGGCGTTGGCAGAAAGTTTACACCAAAGAGGAAAAACAAGACCTGATGCACATCGCCGTGTGTCGTTTGCTTAGCAATGAAGGCTACTTCGAATTTGCCGGGCGCGATGCCGACGGCTGGCCGCACTGGAATCCGGTGCAGCGTGTCGTCAAGCGCGATCTGCGCGAGCAGGAATTGTTGTTGAAAATCAATATCATTCGCTATTTTCGAGAGTTGGAATCGGAAAATGGTGGTTTGGAAAATTAAAATATTGGCTATGATCAGATATATTCTTGTTGTTGCAATTGCCTGGACGCTTTTTGCCTGCGACCGGCAGCATACCTACGCCGAAATCGTGACGGACAAAGGCATTATGAAAGTGATGCTGTACAACAATACGCCGAAACATCGCGATAATTTTATCAAACTGGCAAAAGAAGGCTTTTACAGCGACCTGCTGTTCCATCGGGTTATTTCAAACTTTATGATCCAGGGCGGCGATCCCGACTCGAAAGGTGCAACACCCGGCCAATTGCTGGGGCAGGGCGGACCCGGCTACGAACTGGACGCCGAGATTGAGTCGCCGCACATCAAAGGGGCGCTGGCAGCAGCACGCCTCGGCGATCAGGTGAACCCCCAGCGCAAGTCTTCCGGTTCGCAGTTCTTTATCGTGCACGGGCGCACCTTTTCGGATGAAGAGCTTGATGCCATTGAGCAGCAGAACAGCATTACCTTTACGCCGGAAGAACGTCAGTTTTACAAGGAAACCGGCGGCGCACCTTTTCTGGACGGCCAATACACCGTGTTCGGGCAGGTGGTGGAAGGTTTTGACGTGATCGACAAGATTGCGACCGTACAGACCGATGGCGCGAATCGACCCTTACAGGACATTAAAATGAAAATCCGGATTTTGAAATAACATACATTGACACGTTTGCATAAATGGTAATATGAACATGATGAAACGAATACTATTTTTACGAAAGCAATATTATCATCAGATATTTGCCTTACTGGTGCTGGTAGCGCTTTCCGCCTCCTGCGGGCGTCCAATCGCAGATTTTGCATTCGACTATGAAAGCGACAAACGCGCACCGTCGAAGATTCGCTTTGAGAATAATTCTGAAAAAGCCGAAACTTACGCCTGGTCGTTTGGCGATGGCAAGACCTCGACCGATTCGCTTCCCGTGCATACCTATAAGTCCTCCGGGATGTATCAGGTAGAACTTACGGCAATCAAAGGAAAAAAAACGCGTACCGTGAGCAAAAATATTGTCATTGATCCGCCGGAAAAATGCCTGGTGGAAATCGAAACCCCTTTCGGCAATATGCTGGTGGAGTTGTTTGATGAAACGCCGCAACATCGCGACAATTTTATCAAACTGGCAGAGGAGAGCTTCTACGACAGCCTGCTGTTCCACCGCGTGATCGAAGGCTTTATGATTCAGGGCGGCGATCCGGATTCGCGCAATGCCTATCCCGATCAGGTATTGGGTAGAGGCGGCCCCGGCTACACACTCCCGGCGGAATTTGTGGATACACTGGTGCACACAAAAGGCGTACTGGCGGCGGCGCGGCAAGGCGATCAGGTCAATCCTGAAAAACGATCCTCTGGCTCGCAGTTTTATATCGTACACGGACAAGTGACGACGCAGGCTACGCTCAATCAAATAGAGGCACGGAAAAACTTCCGCTATGGAACGGCGCAGCGCGAGGCATATATGGAGCGAGGTGGTACGCCCTTTCTCGATCGCGATTATACCGTATTCGGACGGGTGATCGAAGGCATGGAAGTCATCGATGAAATTGCCAAAGTGCAGACCGACCCGCGCGACCGACCGCTGGACAATGTTTGGATGAAAATGACGGTTATCAAATAAAAACCTTCGCCACAGGCATGCAAGAAACCAAAATTTTTGGCGTGGACGTGGGCGCTTCGGGCATCAAAGGTGCGATCATTGACGTGGCTACCGGCGAATTGCTCAGCGAGCGGCTTCGCTACCCCACCCCCGATCCTTCTACACCGAAGGAAATGGCTAAAGTTTTTGCGCAACTCCTTCGCGAAAGCAACTGGAATGGGCCCATTGGCTGCGGCTTTCCGTCGATTATAAAAAAAGGAGTAGCTTATACAGCAGCAAATATCCACAAATCATGGATTGGTACGAATGTTTCTGAGTTGTTTTCAGAAGCGACGGGCAGTGAGGTCTTCGTACTGAATGACGCCGACGCTGCAGGCATGGCGGAAATGCGCTTTGGCAAGGGCAAAGGAGCAACCGGCACAGTTATTCTGATCACCATCGGTTCGGGGCTGGGCACGGGCGTTTTCACGAATGGGCACTTGCTGCCGAATACAGAGTTGGGGCATTTGTACCTGAAAGGGCACAAAGAAGTGGCGGAGTTTTATGCTTCCAATAATGCCAAAAAGCGCGAAGACCTTTCGTGGGAAGCCTGGGCGCGCAGATTTCGTGAATATCTCGATCACCTGGACTTACTGTTTTCGCCCAATCTTTTTATTCTCGGCGGAGGCACCAGCAAGCGGTTTGATCTTTACAAAGACGGGCTGCGCATTTCCACCCCAATTGTTCCGGCAGATTTGCTCAACAACGCCGGCATGGTCGGCGCAGCGGTGTATGCCTGGGAAAATTTATGAGCGTTGGCAAGTATTTTGTGCCAATTTCAATGGGTAAGGACGCGTTGAATTGTGCTGTAAAAAGCTGCTTATCCCAGGTGATCTGCAATGACGGCAATGACCTCCGAATCGGATTCCAGTGTGGGCATAAGTCCAAACAGGACGCTGTGCATGTCGAAATCTTCGAGTAGCGCTTCCCCCAGCCAGTAAAATGCTTCCTGCCGATGACCGAGCGCAAACAGACAGGCAATGCGGCAGTACAGCAGTTCTGTACCAAGTGCAAAATCTTCGGCTTCTTCCAGCGTGTGGAGCGCCTCTTCCATGCGGTTGTATTCGATCAGAAAGCTGGTGTACTGCATCCAGTATTCGATCTGGTCGGGTGCCAGGTCAATGGCTTTTTTGAAGTTGGTTTCTGCTTTTTTCAAATCGCCCAATTCAGCGTACGCTTCGGCGATGGCTGCGAAATATTCCTCACGATTTTGCTCTATTTTTATAGCTTTCTTGTAAAACCGAACCGCGTTTTTCAGACGCCCTTCCTCGGCATAACATTCGCCAAGATAGAAATACACTTCATCGTTGAGCGGGTCGGATTGGAGCGCTTTCAGGTAGAATGTCCGGGCAGACGGGTACGCCTCCAGTTGCTGGTAGCATTGCCCGATGGAGCAGTAAAGCTCGGTATCGGGGCTGGTTTGTTCCAGTAGTTCGAGATAGCAGCGCAGCGCTTTGCGGTATTTTTTGATCTCAAAACACAATTCGGCACAATCCCGGTAAGCAAATTCAAATTTTTCGTTGATGATAAAAGCGTACTCATAGGCTTCAATCGCCTCGTTGTAATTGCCGAGGTAAGCCTGTGCGTGGCCCAGATTGTACCAGGCCAGGTACGAATAGGGTGCCAGGTCGATCAATTCCTTGTGCAATGCAACGCTTTCATCGTACTTTTTGGTCAGTTCGATACACAACCAAATGCGCTCCAGGGCTTCCCGATGGTGCGGGTCCACCAGTAGCGCAGATCGCAGCGACTGGAAGGCGCGTTCGTGTTCACTCATCGTTTCATATACCAGGGCTTCCTGCACATATACCTCCGTCAGCAGTTCGTTTTCGGCCTCTTTTTTCAAATCATTCAACAGGTTGAATGCTTCAAAATACAGCCCCACATTGGCGAGCGCTTCCACGCGCAGCAGTGCAATTTCCGGTTCGGCAGGCGCCAGGTTATCAGCCTGCTCCAGCACCAGCAATGCCTGTGCATCCTGCTGGTCATCAATGAGCAACTGAGCTTTTTTGATGTAAAAATCTACCGAGTAATGATGGGTCTTGATCGCTCGTTCGATGACTTCCAGGGCGCGGTCCAGGCGATCTTCGGTTTCGTAGTATTCGATGAGTTGCAGGTAGGATTTTTCGTCGAGAAAAATGACTTCCCCGCGTTCCAGAGATGCTTCGTAGTCCGTTATCAGGTCCAGTATCGTCTGATTTTCTTCGTAGTTCATAGGGATCAAGCTTTGTCGTGCATATAATCAAAACGTGAATTTACACAAAAACGCAGTAACAAAGCTACTTATTGAGCATAATGGCGGATATAATTAATGAAACGGTAGGTTTGTAACAGGAAGTGGTAGAAATGCTCTAAGATGCTAATTATTAATAATTTATGAAAAGTTTCATCTGAAAAATGTTGCACGGTATTTAAACGTATATAATAAATTTTAATAAAAAAATAAGTGAATTTTATTGTAATATGTTAGGGGCAGAAGACTTGGTAGTTATGTAGAAAAATCATCCCAGTGCTACATCCAATACCATCATTACTGCGAAACCGCCCAGCGTGGCATAGCTCACCAGTGCGACTAGTCCGAATTATTTGACAGTAGTTATCTCGCTTTATCCATGCGATCATTGCAGCTTAGCTGATTGTCAATAATTTATGACTTGAGCCACTAAGTCGGCATTTTTACACGAGAATTTCCTGATCGAGCCCCAGCCACGCCAGTGTGTTATCACAGAAAATCTGCTTGACGGTTTGTTTTGGCAAATCCATTTTTTCAACAAAAGCGCCGATTTCCAGATCGCCCAGCGGGAAAGGATAATCCGAGCCGAGTGTGACTTTGTCCGAGCCGGCAACGTCCAGTACATACTGCAACAGCTTGGGGTCGTGGGTGATGCAGTCCACCCAGAATTTGCCGAGAAATTCGCGGGGGTTGGTCTCGCAGTCGATGGCCACCAGGTCGGGGCGGCAACGATAACCATGCTCGATACGCCCGATAGTTGGCAGAAAAGAGCCGCCCGCGTGTGCGAAGCAAACCCGCAGCATCGGAAATTTGGCAAACACACCGCCAAAGATCATCGAGCAAATCGCGCGGGACGTCTCTGCAGGCATACCCACCAGCCAGGGCAGCCAGTACTTGCGCATGGCGTGAAAGCCCATCATGTTCCAGGGGTGCACGAGGAGCGCCATGTCGAGGCGTTCCAATGCTTCGAAGACCGGGAAGAATTCCGGTTCGCTCAGGTTTTTATCGTTGATGTTGGAGCCAATCTGCACGCCGACTAATCCGATGTCTTTGCAGCGCTCAAGTTCTTTGATCGCCAGTTCCGGCGCTTGCATGGGCAGAGCGCCAAGACCGATATAGTTTTTCGGGTATTTCGTCACTAATTCCGCAATATCATCATTCAAATACGCCGACACCTCTAACCCATCCTGCGGCTTCGCCCAGTAGGAGAACAGCACTGGAATGGTGCACACAACCTGCACCTGGGTATGGAAGCGAGCGTATTCTTCGATGCGTTCCCGGGGGTCCCAGCAATTAGAACAGATTTCGCGGAAAAACTCGTTGCCCATCATCATGCGGGCATGCCCGGGCTTGTGATGATCCAGATGGATAAAGCCTTCATAGCCGAATTTATCCATCCAGCGCGGCAGATGCTGCGGGATGATATGGGTGTGCATGTCGATTTTGAGCATAATTTAGATTTTATTTGGATTCGTGATTCAAAAATAAAAAAGTGCAAAGAAAGAACGCATCCTTCTCTGCACTTTACTGTCTAAAAATCAATTGTTTTGACAATTATTCGCCTTTGGTCACACCGGGTGTGCGCTCCAGGAATTCTTCGTAGAGTTGCGTGTGGCGGCTTTCGAGCGACATTTTCCAGCCATCAATGAACAAGCCGCTGATCTGCGTTTTCGTCTCGAACGGATCGCCATCACAGATAAAGAGCGTGGCGCTTTTGCCTACCTCCAGCGAACCGATCTGGTCGGCTACGTCAAATATTTGCGCCGGTACGATGGTCACTGCCTCCAGCGCTGCTTTTTTATCCATTCCATAAGCAACCGCAAACCCGACGTGGAAGGGCAGATTGCGCACGTTTTCCATGTCATTGGAGCGAATGGCAACTTTTACCCCTGCCTTCTGCATCATACCGGCATTGGCGTACGCGCGGTCGTAGCGGTCGGTGGGGCGCGTAGGCGTCGTGATGACCGGCCCGGTGATGACCGGTACTTTCGCCGCAGCGATCTGATCCGCCACGCGCCAGCCTTCTGCGACACCGGTGAGCACTACGTTTTTAATTTTTTTCTCCTTGATCCACTTGAGGGCTGCTTCAATGTCGGTATAGCGATTTGCTTCCACCATCAGCATCATGTCTCCATTCACAACCGGCATCAGGGCTTCCAGTTCCGGGTTGTACTCTGTTTGCCCGCCGTCCTTTTTGATTTTAGCATAAAGCTTGGTTTCATCCCAAACTTCATTCAGTTGCTTGAGTTGTTTTTCCTGTTCTTTCTTCAATTCTTCCTCCGAGCGGTTGTCGCCAAAGCGACGACGACGAACAGAAGGAAAATTCAGGATCACACCTTTGAAACCCGCGTACATTTGGTCAGGCGTATAGCCAACCAGGTTGATGAGCGCTGCCGTACCCGGAAACAAGCCCCCGGAGGGTTTTGTAATGACGGTCGTTACGCCATCTACGCGCGTCACCGGAATAGCGGCGGAATTGGGGTTCACGGCGGTGAGCGCCTGCATTTGTGGCGCGAGTTCGCCGATTTCGTTGAAATCCTGCGTCACGGAAACCGAGCCAACTTCCGACAGGCCGAGATTTGTTCCGCCGTCAATGAAGCCGGGATAAACGAACTTGCCCGAGCAGTCGATGCTTTCTGCACCTGCCGGAATAGCAGCATCCGCGCCGAGGGCCGTGATTTTGCCATCTTGAATGATTAAGGTACCCTGTACCGTGCCGTTGGTCACCGTTTCGATGGTGGCATTGGTCAGTGCAAAAGTGCCACGCACGGGTTTTTCGGTGATCTGCGCCTGCAGAGCTGCCGTGAGTAGCAGGCAGAGCAGCAGCGTTGAAAAGAAGATTTTTATATGTCTCATAATCGAAAATTCTGAAATGGAAAATTTGAATTAAAAAAAGGTCATCAATGCATCCGAAATTAATCGCGCTCTTCGGCAAAATAACCGAATAGCTGCTCATAGACCCCCTGCATGCAGCGATCTTCATGCTCGTGCCCCTGCTCGAGGTAGAAAGCCGGGAAGGCCTCTTTGGGGTCCACGCTTACGCGCATATCGTCCGGGTCTTTTTCGATATCAAAATAGATGACGCCATCCACGATGGTTTTTTGCGGCACAGCATAAACGGAAAGCGGGTGCGCACTGAAAATGGCAATATCGCCGTCTTTCCCTACTTCGATAGAGCCGACGCGGTTGTCGATGCCCAGTTGTTTCGCCGGATTGATGGTGATGAGCGCCAGGGCTTCTTCGTCGGTGAGTCCGCCGTAACGCTGTGTCTTGCCTGCCTGGTGAAACAGGTGGCGAATATAATCGCCGGAGTCGGAGTTAATGGAAGTTACGACGCCGTTCCTGGTGAGGATGGCGGCATTGTAAGCGGTGGAATAATACACCTCGAATTTGTACGCCCACCAATCCGCAAATACGGATGCGCCCGCGCCAAATTCCGCCAGTTCCGGCGCTACTTTGAAGCCTTCGTTGACGTGCTGAAAAACCAGGTCTTTGATACCAAAGTCTTTGAATACATTCACCAGCATGTAGATTTCGTCGGCGCGGTAAGAATGGCAATGCACGATGATGTCGCCTTTCAGGATGTCGGCCATGGTTTGCAGGCGACGATCGTAAGTCGGTGGCACGACCGGTTTGCCGGCAGCTTTATCCTGTTCGTATTGTTGCCAGGCTTCCATGTACTTTTGCCCTTCGGTGAAAGCTTTGCGAATCACAAACTCCACGCCCATGCGGGTGCGGGGCACGATGTTTCTGCCTTCGCCGTGTACGCGCATCGGGTTTTCGCCCAAAGCGAACTTGATGGTACGCGGCGCATCTTTCATTTTCAAATCAGAAGGATTATATACCCCCCAGCGGTGCTTGATGGTTTCGCACTGCCCGCCGATGGCGTTTGCCGAACCGTGCATGGCATGGGAAGACGTGCAGCCGCCCGCCAATGCGCGATAAATGGAAATATCAAACGGGTCAATGGCATCACCGGTGAATACCTCGGCGGTTACCGGATTGGTGGCTTCATTTACGGCATCAATCCCGATATGCGAATGTGCATCAATGATGCCCGGCATTACAAACTGCCCGGTGGCGTCGATCACTTCCACGCCGCCCGGGGCGCTGATATTCTGACCGATACGAGTGATTTTTCCATTTTGAATGAGTACATCGGTACTTTCCTTCACGCCATCGGTGATGGTGAGTACGGTCCCGTTTTTGATGAGCAGGTTGCCCATTTGCGGCTGCGCGAAAAGGACGACAACGCTAAAAAGGACCATTATAAAAGTGATATATTTTTTCATATTTTTTCAAATTTTGAATGAAATTTTGCTAAAAAACAGCCATTACTCTTGCCCCGGGTCACGTTGTCCTTCCACATCGAAAGAACCAAAATCAGCAATATTGACCGTGCCTTCAAAAAAGTCGCCGTCGATCAGCAGTTCATAATCGAGGGTTACACTTTGTCCGCCGTAGTTGATCGTTGTGCTGAAAGTGAGCAGATTGCCGCTAATGCGGGCATTTTGAATGGGCGTGTTTTGATTGGTTGCGCGGTTGCTCAACGTTCCATTGATGGTGCCATTTTCATCCGTCAGTTCCAGCAGCCCGTCCACTTCCTGTCCCGGAATAGCCATGGTATAGCTCCAGCGCCCGGAGGGTTTGGCGGTTGCATTGGGGTCGCCGGCTTTGGCAGCGCGCCCTTCGTATTCGTACATTTTTCCATCAACAAAAACGTAGCGCACGTTGGCTTTTTCATCAAAAAACGGCTTGTCAGAAACGACGAGATTGCCCATCTTACCCTTTTCGATTGTACCCATCATGGCGGACAGCCCGAGCATTTTTGCGGGGTTGGTCGTCAGTGCTGCCAGCGCGGTCTCTTCGTTCAGCCCCCCATCAATCATGCGGCGAAGATTGGCTTTGAAGTCCTTGCTTTTTAAATCCATTGCCGAAAACCCAAAGGTGATACCCCGTTTGGCAAACTCCGCCGCCTGCGTTTCGTATTTTTTCATTTCTTCGGCACGTCGTTTTTCCAATGCTTCCATTTCCATTTCGGTTATGGATTTTACTTTTTCTTCCTTCTCCTCTTTTTTCTTCTCGTCGGCTTTTTTCGCTGTTGGCAAATCCAGCGACAGAAACACCGGCACATTTTTCGACTTTATCAGGTCGGCTACCTGCCAGCCCTGCTTCACATTGCCCAGAATGAGCGAGAAGCCGAGGTCGTTTTGCAGTTCAAAAACTCGATAGATGGACTTCAGGTCATCCGCGGCGAAGAAGACCGGCTGCGCCTTGTCGATCACCGGGTAGAAAGCACGCATTGTTTCGCTGTAATTCGGACGCGCCATACCCGACGGCGATTTCTGATACATGGTTTCGTGGGCTTTAGCCTGCTCCGCCTGTTTGTACAATTCGCGCCATTTGGACATAACGGCGATTACCGTTGCCGGATACACGCCCCGCGCACCAGCCAACTGGCTGAACAAAGCCGTTGATGTGCGAATGACCGGCGCTTCTTCGTGCAGCAAAATAATAGCGCCTTTGCCGGGGAGCATTTGCCCGTTCGGTACGGCGTGAACGGCCGTGAAGCCCAGCTTCCGCATTTCATCCACCGAGCGATCATCCATCTTCAGCAAGCTTTGCACGTCGCGCTCGGGGAGGATGCCGGCGAGCTCGTTCGGCGGATTGCCGGGGTCTTCTGCACGATTTTGCTGACCGCGCTGGTTGCTCTGTTCATTTTCCGGACGAGGTACGCCCGTTGTGGACAAACCGTCGATAAAACCGGCATAAACGTACATCGAATCGGCGTCAATAACTTTGGCATTCGTCGGCATTTTTACGTCCTTGCCTACGGCTTCGATCAGTCCGTTTTTGATGACGACCGTTCCGCGTTCGATCATCTGACCGGGCTGAGGAACAATGTTCGCATTCTTGAGAACGATGGTTCGGGTGACCGGCGCTACCAGCGACTCCTGCGCTTGTAGCAACGTAGCGGCAACCAGCAATGCCATCGTGAGTAATAGTGAGTGATACTTCATATTTGTTGCTTGGTTTGTTAACGAAGTGATTTATTTCTATTCAGTAAAGGTACGAATTGTAAAAATAATAGATGGATATTGTGGAATACATCCCGATTATCATCTGGTTAGACAAAGGAAACGTAGATTATTTTCTGTCGGGAAATCAAAGAAATACGGACTTTTCAGCGAATTAAAAAATTTGCAGCGTTTGAGCAAAAGTTCTGAAAATCTGGCAATTTTTAAAAATCTGCTCATTTTTTGTTTTAAAGCTTCCGCAAAAGTTTTAACAAAAAGATAAAATCAATATTTTGCCAATTGTAAAATGACGTAGAGCAGAACATGGCAAAACCTAAGCCCAAAAGCAACCTGAAAAAGACGACGCAGCCTTATCCGGCGCTACCGGCGGATGCACCTGCCTGGTTTAGTCGTGCGCGCCTGCACGCCTGGGCGATTTTTGCGCTGGGCTGCCTGCTGTACGCCAATACGCTGGGGCACGACTACGCGCAGGACGATGCGATCGTGATCACCGATAATATGTTCACGACGGAGGGCATTTCCGGCATTCCGGGCATTTTGCAGTACGATACGTTTTACGGCTTTTTTAAAGAAGCGGGCAAGGCAAATCTCGTGGCTGGCGGGCGCTACCGTCCGCTTACGCTTGTGATGTTTGCCATTGAATATCAGTTCTTTGGACAGAATCCCTTCATCGGGCATCTGGTGAATACCCTACTCTATGGCCTGACCGGTTTTGTTTTGTACTGGCTGCTCTTGCAATTATTCCGACCGAAGGATGATCCGGCGAAGGCCTATTTCATTGCACTGGCAGCGAGCTTATTATTCATTACGCATCCCATTCATACCGAAGCCGTTGCGAATATCAAAGGGCGCGACGAGATCGTGGCGTTGCTGGGCAGCCTGGCGGCGCTGTATTACTCGTTTCGGGCATATTTTGAAAAAAAGAATCTATTCCATATTGTAGCCGGGGTTATCTTTTTTCTGGCATTATTATCCAAAGAAAATGCGATCACTTTTGTGGTCGTCGCACCGCTGACGTTTTACTTTTTCACCAAAGCAAAAGCGGGGAAAATTGTGGCGCAGACCGGGCCGTTTGTCGCGGCGGCGGTGCTGTTTCTCGTCATTCGCACCTCGGTGATTGGACCAGGTCTCGGCGATCCGCCGATGGAGTTGATGAACAATCCTTTTCTGAAGTGGAACGGTAGTCAGTACGTGCCTTTCACGGCGAGTGAACGCCTGGCGACGGTGTTTTTCACGCTGGGCAAATACCTGCAATTGCTGGTCTACCCGCACCCGCTCACGCATGACTACTACCCGCGGCACATCGGCATTTTGAGCTTTGCCGACTGGCGGGTGCTGCTGAGTTTGCTGATGTATATTGGTTTGGGCGTCTTTGCAATTCTTGGCTTACGCCGGAAAAATCCAGTCAGTTATGGCATCTGGTTTTATTTGTTGACCCTTTCTATCGTGTCTAATATCATCTTTCCTATCGGCACGAATATGGCGGAGCGGCTGGCGTTCATGCCTTCGGTCGGTTTTGCCATTGCGATAGCAGCGCTGGCTTATCACTTGACTTTTAAGAAAAAAATAACGAGATTTAAGCAATTATATCCGGCGCTCGGTGTTTTATTGATAGTTGCTGCATTATTCAGTATCAAAACCATCACCCGAAACCCGGCCTGGACATCTAATTTCACCCTTTTTACAACCGACATCAGCACCTCGCCCAATAGCGCAAAACTACGCAATGCAGTTGGCGGGGAGCTTGTTACACAATCTGTGAACGAGCTGAATGAGCAAGTGAAGCAATCCATGCTCACAGAGGCAGCAGGACATCTGCAAGAGGCTATTAATATTCATCCAACTTATAAGAACGCTTATCTGTTGCTGGGGAATTGTTATAACTATTTGAAACAGTTTGACCAATCTATTGCCAATTATCGTAAAGCATTAGAATTGGACCCCGGTTACGAAGAAGCATACAACAACCTGAGCATTACGTTGCAGCAGGCAGGGCGCTACTATGGCGAAGAGCAGGGCGATCTGGCGCGCGCAATCCAATACCTGGAGCAGGCGTATCAGATGAATCCGGATGATTATGAAACGGTGCGTCTGCTGGGCGTGGCGTACGGCATCGGGGGTGATGTGCAGCGGGCAATTGAGTATTTCACCAAAGGGGTGGAACTGGAGCCCAACAATGCAGGTGCGTGGTACGATCTGGGCAGCGCCTATTACAATGCGCAAATGCCCGAGCAAGGTAACGCCTACATTCAAAAGGCTCTGGAAATTAATCCAAATATTGCACAGGAAAGACAAGGAAATCAATAGATGCCAGATGCCAGATGCCAGACATTTTGATGCTAGAGTAGTCTTTGCAATCTGAAATTTGGCATCCGGAATCTCAAAAAAGAATACTATGGAAAAGACGACTAAACCCACAGTTTTTCGATGGAGCCAGCGCTTGCTTTATAGCGCACTGGCCGTGCTGCTCATGCTCGGGACGCAGGAATGTATTCCGCAGGAAAAAATGGATCCGTTTGCAGTGGAAAAGCAGTGGGCGGACTCCGTGTACAACACATTGACCGAAGACGAACGTCTGGGCCAGCTGTTTATGATCCGGGCGCATTCCGATCTGGGTGAAGACCACATTCGTCAGGTAGAAGAATTGATTGCGAAGTACCATGTGGGCAGCATGTGTTTTTTCCAGGGCACGCCGGAGCAGCAGACCGAATTGGTGAATCGCTACCAGGCGCAGAGCAAAATTCCGCTGATGATCGCCATCGACGGCGAGTGGGGGCTGGGCATGCGGTTTAAGTCGGATGGCATTAGTTTTCCTTATCAAATGACGCTGGGCGCTATTCAGGATAATGACCTGATCTACGAAATGGGCGCTGAGATCGCGCACGAGCTTAAGCGCGTGGGCGTGACGGTGAACTTTGCCCCGGTGGTCGATATTAATAACAACCCGCAGAATCCGGTCATCAATTTCCGTTCTTTCGGCGAAAACCCGGAAAACGTGGCAGCCAAGAGTTTCCAATATATGAAAGGCATGCAGGACAATGGCGTGCTGGCTTGCGCCAAACATTTTCCCGGGCACGGCGATACGGATGTCGATTCTCACCTCGATCTGCCGGTAATCAATCACAGCCGAGAAAGACTGGACAGTGTAGAGCTGATGCCTTTCCGCGTGCTCGCGCAAAAAGGCGTGGGCAGCATGATGGTGGCGCATTTGCACGTGCCGGCGCTGGATGCTCGCAAAAATCGCCCGACCACGCTTTCGCGCAATACGGTGACCAATGTGCTCAGAAAAGAAATGGGCTTCGACGGACTTATTTTCACGGATGCCCTGGAAATGAAGGGCGTGACCAAGCATTTTACGAGCGGGCAGGTGGAGGCGGAGGCGCTGCTCGCCGGCAACGATGTGCTGGTACTGCCGGAAAATATTGGTGCGGCGATGACCGAGATCAAGCGCTACCTGGCAAACGGCAAGCTGGATCCCACGCAAGTGGCAGCAAGCGTGAAAAGAGTGCTGCGGTACAAATATCGGCTTGGCTTGACGGACTATACGCCACTACCGGTAGAAAATGTAAGAGCGGAAGTCAACAATGACCAGGCATTAGCGCTGAAACGCAAGCTTTACGCCAATGCCATTACGCTGGTGCGCAATGAAAATGATTTGCTGCCTTTCGGCAAATTGAATATGGAGATCGCGTCGCTGAGCATTGGCACCGGTCAAAAAACGAAATTTCAGGAGCGACTCGATGATTATACCAAGGTCGAGCATTTTACTTCCGGTAGGGAAGTGTCGCAAGGCTTGCTGGGCAAATTAAAGGATAAAGACGTAGTTATTGTTGGCCTGCATGGTTTGTCCACTTATCCGGGCAAGGGCGGAAATTACGGGCTTACGCAAAGCGCGCGCGACTTGATCGGCAACTTGAGCAAAGAGACGAAGGTCGTGTTGGTGGTGTTTGGCAATCCGTACGTGCTGAAGTACTTCGATTATGTGGATTGGGTGCTGGAGGCTTACGAAGAAGATCCCATGATGGAAGATTTGGCGGCGCAGGCCTTATTCGGCGGCATTCCGATCAAAGGAAAACTGCCAGTCACGGTTTCGGTGCGAAGCCGCTTTGGCGATGGCGTGCTGATTGAAAAAGCAACGCGCTTCGGGTATGTGCTGCCGGAGGAGGTTGGCATCAACCCGGCGTTTTTGACGAGCATCGACCAACTCGCCATCGAAGCCATCGAAGCAAAAGCAACGCCGGGCTGCGTGGTATTGGTGGCAAAAAGTGGTAAAATCATTTACGAAAAAGCTTTCGGTACGCACGCTTATAAAGATGGCCAGCCGGTACAGGTGGGCGATATTTACGACCTTGCTTCGGTGACAAAAATTGCGGCTACGACACTGGCAGTTATGAAATTGTACGATGAGGGGATTATTGATATTGACCAGTCGCTGGGTGCCTATTTGCCGGATGTTCGGGGTAGCAACAAGGAATTTCTGACCATCCGCGACATTATGACCCACCGCGCCGGATTGCTGAGCTGGATTCCATTTTACACCCAAACTGTCGTCAAACGCTCCCGGCGTCGGGCATATCCTTCTTCGCGATTCTACCGAAAATATCCCGATAACCGGTATCGCGTTCCGGTAACGGATAAGCTCTTCATGCGGGAAGATCACATGGATAAAATGTGGTCGGAAATTGTCGATACGCGCCTGCATTCCAATAACAATTATCGTTATAGCGATCTGGGATTTTATCTTCTGAGTAAACTGGTGCAGGAAGTAACCGGAAAGCCGATGGATCAGTACATGGCGGAGGAGTTTTACGAACCACTTGGTTTGCAAACGACCATGTACAACCCCTGGGAAAAGTTTCCATTAAATCGCATACCGCCGACCGAAGAAGATCACTACTTCCGCAACCAGCAGGTGCGTGGCTACGTACACGATATGGGCGCAGCAATGATGGGGGGCGTGAGCGGGCACGCAGGCTTGTTTTCTAATGCACGCGACCTCGCCATACTGATGCAAATGCTCAATCAGGGCGGAAGCTACGGCAATGTGCAGTATCTCGACTCAACCACCGTGCGCGTGTTCACGCGGCGCGAACCCATGAGCACCCGCACCGGCATTGGCTTCGACTTATTCAAAACTAACCCCAACATGCGCCGGGGGATGCCCATGGAAGCCTCCGGGCGTACCTACGGGCATATCGGTTTCACGGGAACCTGCGCCTGGGTGGATCCGGTCAACGACATCGTTTACGTCTTTTTATCTAATCGTACCTATCCTTCCATGGATAACTATCGTATCAATCGACTGGGCGTGCGATCCAGTATTTTCGCGGTTGTGTATGATGCCATGATCGACGGTCCTAAGCCGGATGCACCGGATATACCGGAGGCGCAAGCGCTGGAGCCGCTGCCGGTGAAAGCGTTGCCGAAGTCTGTCGTATCACAGGGCGTAACGGATGAAACAACGGCATCAATTCATTGATCTCCATGCAGCGGATCGCATTCATTCACCCCGGGCGGGCATATCTACCGGAACTGGAAGCTTACCAGCACTATTTTGCGAAAGCGGGCTTCCGGGTGGATGTTTTCCGAAAATCGAATGTGCCAAACCTGCGAGACTACGCCGTGGAGTGGCATCTCCTCGGGCTTGACCGGGTACCCACCGTTTCGGGTCGGCTAAAAATTCACGAATACATTTCGCTTTCGCTGCCGCCTTTTGCAAAGTGGAAAAATCGCGTGAAAACCTGGGCAAATGCCCGTCCCGACCTGCGCATTTTCCACAATGAAGCAGTGCAGCAGGGGTTTAAATTCAAGGATAACGTGCCGACGCTATATCGGGATGCCGGCGTGGGCGCGCATTTTTTTGAAACTTTTCCAGTCGAAAAGAAATACGACTTTGTGTATCATGGCGCGATGGATCAGACAAGGCGCTTAGAATCGTTACTGGAAAAGTTTGCCAGTCGGTTTCAACGCTACAGTTTACTGCTCATTGGCGAAGCGCCAACGTATTTACTTCGGAAGTTTCAAAAACTGAAAAATATTCACTTCGCTGGACCTGTGCCTTATCAAGAAATCCCCGATCATTTAGTACAGGCGCGCTTTGGGTTGAATTACATCCCGGATATTTATCCTTACAATTTGCAACCTTCGCTGAAACTGCTGGAGTACTGCGCCCTGGGCTTGCCGGTGGTTACGACGGATTATGCCTGGGTAAATGAATTTGCGCGAAGCAGGGGAGGAAGTTTTTTTAAGATCAAGTCCGATTGGAGCAATTTTCAGCCGGGTTTGATTGAAAATTTTGTCTTTCAAACGCCGGATGTCAAGGATTTGCAGTGGGAAAAAGTTTTAAATCGTGCAGAAAT
>CAZFBU010000096.1:0-16799 GCA_964517175.1 uncultured Saprospiraceae bacterium | reverse complement strand
CAAGTTTAGCAATGGAGCCTGTCACTTTAGCGCGTGACGCCGTACCATATCCAATCACCACCACTTCATCCAACTCCGAGGCAGCCACTGCCAGTTGAATGTTCAGTTGCGTTTGTCCGCCACTTACCTGCACTTCCGTTGTCCGATAGCCGATGTAGGAGACCACCAGCGTTGCTGCGCCTTCATCCGGCACAGCGATGGTGAAATTGCCTTCGTTGTCCGTCACAGTGCCTTGCCCGGTTTCTTTTACGACGACTGCCGCGCCGATCAGCGGCTCGCCGTCGGTGGAGGTGATGGTACCACGCACGATCTGGTCTTCATTGATCTCCGCGAAACCAATTTCATAAATGACCTTAGCATCTGAAATAGAAGCCATCAATTGGTCATAATTATCTGGAAGCTCAATGGTGATCGGGTTTCGCAAATCAGCAGGGATGACATTTTTGTCTGTGTGTTCGTGTTTGACTAAAATCAAATCCTTGGCAATTTGAAAAGCTAAACCAGTTTTGCTGGAAACATACTTGAGCAACTCCGCCAGGTTTATCTTCCCATTGGCTTGAGATATAGAAATCTCTTTGATTGCCTCATAATCGTAGAGAAATGAGAAATCCGTTTGCTGCTGGATATTTGCAAATACATGTTCCAGGCTCGAACGCTGCCAATGGCAGGATACTTGCACCTCCTCTAGTGACTGCGCATGGCTTTTTTCTGCCAGCGCCACGGTTGCAAATGTCATTTGCAAGCAGGTCACGTAAAAAAAGAATTTTGACATGATCAAAATTTTTTTTAACAACTTAAGTTTCATAATTTTAATTTTGAATTATTAGTAAAATAGGTTTTCCGATTTTACCGGTACCGGCATCACAACTTTCCGTTTGCAGACTCAAGTTGTGTACCACCGTTGGTAAAAGAGGTTCGATTGCCAGTTATCTGATAGCTGGCAATTTTTAATTTGTTAATCTTGCTTACACAGGACGAATAATTATCTCTTTCTTCGTCTTTCGGACAAATCTGTAATCCATCACCGTACCAATGTATTGGAGAATTTCATCAAGTTTTACATTTCGGGTATCATATCTGAGCACCAACTTACCTTGTATTTGTTTTTCATTCTCTATGGTAAACTTAATTCCGTACCATTCTTGTAGTTTTTGTGCGACTTCCTGTACGGTGGCTTTCTGAAATACCAGAATGCCGTCTCGCCAGGCGTAGGGTTCGTCTTGTTCAAATTGCTCGGTGATATATTTTTCGTTAGCATTATTGTATGCAAACAGGTCACCGGGCGAAAGAAAATTAGACGTTGTATCGGTGTCTATATTCACTTTCACCTTTCCTTCCACCAACGCAACTTCTATCAGATCTTGATTCGGATAAGCACGCACATTGAAAGCGGTGCCCAGCACGCTTGTCTGCACCGTTCCGGCTTGTACGATGAACGGTTTTTGAGGATTTTTTGCCACCGAAAAGAAAGCTTCTCCTTCCAGTTTGATGACGCGAATACGATCGTTGTATTGTTCATCATACGTGATGGCGGTATTTCGATTCAGCCAAATCTGTGATCCATCTTTCATGTCGATTTTTCGCACTTCGCTACTATTATTTACAATGACCGTAGGTTGTTGGCTAGCCTCAAACTGCCACCAAACGATTCCACTGGTGATGATTAGAAATAAAAGCACAGCAGCAACCCTTCTGATGGGTTTGATAACTTTCAAATGACGCTTTGAGGAGTGCTTTGAATTATTTAATTCGGATTCGGATTGGATTCTTGATTGAATGTGTTGTAGAGGCTCTTCCAGTGAAAAACGCACCTGGACATCCGCCGGCAATTGTTGCCAATCTGTTTCTAATAATTGATTGATGATTTGTTCGCCTTCTGCGGTTTCCATTGCCTCCCCGAGCGTTGATAGCTCCTCAGTATTTGCAATACCGAGTTTAAATCTTTCCCAAATTTTTGCTATTTCCATGTGTCTAGAATCCAAATTTGTATTTTTGGTAGATATACCCAGCGCGGCTAGCTTTGCACCTAGACAAGTCGGTTAATTATATTCAAACAAATTGTAAACTCCGTGTAAACAGGTCGTGAGTAGTTAGGAAAATAAAGCAAATGCAATGAATAAAAGCGGGATTTCTGAGAGCAAAAATGCTTGTCGAATTCTTGAGATCGCCAGATTAATGTGGTTTTCGACCGTACTGATAGATATGCCCAGTTGCTGTGCTATTTCTTTATTCGATAAGCCTTCTACGCGACGCAGCAAGAAGACCTGCTTGGAGCGATTCGGCAGTTGTTGCACGATTTGATCCAATTTTTTCTCCACATCTTCAGGTAATATCTCACTTTCCGAAGGGCTTGTTTCATGATCAGATCGAAGCAGGGCGAGTTTTTGTTCCAGAAGTCTTTGCTGAATGCTCTTGCGAACGATTTTTAGCGCAAAGTTTTTGGCTATCGTCAGCAAGTAATTGTCAAATGAACGGGAAGGATCAATAGTAGCTCGATTTAACCATACCGCGAGAAATGCTTCTTGAACGGCTTCTTGAGCATCTTCGGTGGAATTACAGTACGGAAATACAAACGCCGCTACTTTATTACTGTATCGACGATACAATAACTCAAATGCTTTTTCTGAACCTTCTTTGAGTTGCAATACCAATTCCGCTTCTGACAATTCTTGATGATTCAAAATTTGCTACTTTTTTTCTATTCTACGAAAGTAGTGATTTTATCTTTTCAACAAATTGCCGGAAGCAAACTTAAAGCAAAATTAACTTTGTGCGGTCGTCGGGTTATTGCTCGTTTAAAACCTTAACCAAATTTGCTCCTCCCAACCGTTGTATTTCCCGTATTTTTTGGACTCTCCAAAAAGAAACGCCTTTTCCATCTGACAACCGTGTTGTCATCGTTAAAAAACCTTTAGTCACAACCACCACAGGTGAATACTGCCATCCATAACCTGAAACGTTCAAGCGGTGAAAGATGCGTGGCGGCATGCATGCTTTGCCAGCCCTCCGGCAAGAACTAAACCAGAAAAACCGTGCGGCTAGAACATTAACTATTATCGAAAACTACTTTGGCGGGGGTGTTGTTTCTCCATATTTTTATATCACTCAATTGGGAGTTCCAAACAAATAGACACAACAACTTTCTAGCCTGAGCGCAACGGTGTGCTCAGGCTATTTTTTTTTCAGGTATGGCTGGCTGAATTTTCGGTTTTCTGCTATCGCTTCCACCCAGCGGTTTAGTCCGAAGTAAATAAAGTGCTGATAAAACGTATCCTGCTGGTAATGCCCGAAGATAGCCATAAAGTTCCGGGCGGCAGCTCTTCGGTGTGTGGTGGAAATGATTTCCTTAAAAAAATCAAGCGTTTTTAGAAAAAAGGGTGGGCAGGAGTGCTCCTCCGAGCATTTTCGTTTAAGGGTGATAATGGCATTTTCTACCAGAAATTCGTCGTGGGTCTCGCAGTGATTGACAAAGGCAATGATGTGGAACGTATGATTGAAATATTGCTGTAAATCGGATGGGCTATCGTGCAATTTACGAAGATAAAACTGCACCAGTTTGGGTTGATGAAGTACAATGTTCGTCACCGCCAGCAAGGCAAAAACCATGATCGCGATGCGGTTTTCGCTTATCTTCAGCCGGTCTATCTGTTCCGTGATTACCGGTTCGATCTGTTCTTTGATAAAGACGTAATCTTCTTGTTTAAAATGCATGTGCAACTCCGAAAAGTAAAAGTAAATCAACTGATGCTCCCATTCGGGATTATCGCGAATAAACGCACTGGCGCTGGCAACCACTTTCGACAGCGCTTCAAATTGCTCATGATCGAGGCAATAGTTTGCATAATTTCGCATGACAGCGATAAACTCGAAAGGCATGCTGTCCTTAAAATGTGGGTGGCGCTCAAATAACCTCACGTTTTGCTCCCGGTACTGCATTTCCTTCTCCCCGGCACGCAGTGCCTGGTAGGTCAAGGTGTAAGCGATATTTTTCGTCAATAACGCCCGAAAACTCTCTTGCTCCCGGGTATAATCGTGCAGGCGCTGCAGTATCTGCTCATAATACAATCGCTTCTCTTCGGTAATGTTTATATGATATTCCTGCTTTTGCAGGTCAATCAACTCCACCCCCAGCAAGCTGTAACGGTGTTGCTGCTGCAAATGATCCAGACAAGCGCCCATTTCCTCATAAATAGCCCACTGGCTGATGCCGATTTTGTCCTCATGCACATGAAACAGGCGAAACTCTCTGTACGCAACCTCCAACAGACAAACATACTCCTCGTATTTCAGGCACATTTGCTTGAGCCTTGCCAGCCGATCTGCAGCTAATTCATGTAAATGTTTGGTCATCAGCACGTCCACTTCCTCCAGCCCGGACCTGATCTTGCTCGGCAGCTTTCGCTTTTGATGGTACAATACCAGACTGCGCAGCAGCAGGTCGATCAACTGAACCTTGTGCACTTTCAGGTTTTTAGCCGCATTTTCAGGTAGCTGCTCCTTCACGCTCTCTTCGTCGTATTCTCCCATTTTGTTGACGATCTCGTACAACGCGACCAGCACATTTCTGGATAGCGCAAAGTGCATCTTGAAATATCGCTTTTCTGCCTGGGTCATCGAATGAACCAGCCGATGTAAACTGTCTGTGGGTTTCTTCATCTATTTTCGTTAAGCGCCTGACATCGTTTTTACTCTTTTTTTCAGAAATCTATAAGATAAATTTTAATGCTGAAAAGGAGCAGAAACAGATTCGTCAAACGTTTAAGTCTTAAAACCTGAAAAACTACCTAAACGCCTTTTAAAATTAAATGCTTGGACAAAATTAAGTTGTCAATGAATAGACAGGATCCACGGGATTTTCAGGATTTTAGATGCTGTAAATCGAAGATTTACAGCATCTTGTCAATCTTGTTAATCCTGTCAAATAAAAAATAAATTTGTCCACTTACTTAATTCTTCTTTTAAATTTTAAGTTTAAGTTATAATTTTTGAAGGAAGATCAAACACACACGCCAATCATTTCGCATTTCGGCGAATATCCGGAAAACCGGACGACTATAGTACTTTGACTAATTTTTTTGATAAAATAAATTTCAATAAAACACTCATTATTAGCCGCTTGCACAGCAAACAGCGAATAGCGAACTGCAAACAGCAAACAGCGTACTGTACCGTAAAATACAAAAAATGCGAAACCAGCCATAACAAGCCCGTTTCGCATTCCCAAAAACGAAAAAACCAAAAAGAACGGAAGGTCAGTTTTCCATGCTGCGCGCTGCCCCCGAACCAACGCTGCTGATCTCCACGCGCGGGGAGCCTTTATAGCGCACATCACCGCTGCCGGCTATGGAAGCCTTCAGGGTGCCGCTCACATCAATCAGACAATCGCCCGAACCCGCAATGCTCACTTTGCAATCCGTCACTTTCAAATCCTCGGCGCGTACATCGCCACTGCCGGCAATGCTTATCTTGGCAGACTTTGCAGAACCGGCAAATACAATATTGCCCGAACCCGCCACAGAAAAGCTGATGGCGTCCAGCCCGTCGAATGGCGTGGCGGTAGCAATGCTGCCAGAGCCCGCCAGCGACAGAGCCCGCACCGTTGGCATGGTAATGTAAATCGTAATTTTGCTGAAGTCCTTCGCCCTGGTATCATCGCCGAAGGTAATATTCCAGGAATCACCTTTTACCTTGCGCTCGATGGCGTCGATGATGTTCTGCTGTGCTTCGATGACGACCTTTTGCCGATTGCCTTTTTCAAGCCTTACGTCGGCAGTAATGCTCAACCCAAGCGACTGGAAATTATCCAGTGCAATTTCTTTGCTCACGGTCGGTCCTTCTCCGGTGATGGTTTTCTTGCTGCCATTCCCCCAGTCCCATTTTTGGGCAGAAATATTGCCTGCCAGCAGTGCGCAGGAAAGAAACAATAGTAAAGTGAGAATACGTTTCATAACTCATTGTGTGATTTAATGAAAAAGAATGTTTCAACGACCAAAGACAAAACGCTTCCGAAAGGGTTGCTTCTGCGCGGGCTCGTTCGGCATTGCACCGGGTATCTCCAATACCGCCCTTTACCCAGATATTTCGCTTCCGATTTTCATCGTGCATTTGTCGCCCCTGGCTTATTTTCAACAACTTAGTCTATTGTTTATCAAATTTTTATGTTTTTAAAACTAAACTATTTTTCCATTTCAAACCGGAACTTCTCCCCTCTTCCTGTGCTTGTTTTGCCTGAATGGAGCCTTTATCTTTAAGCCATCATTTATGCCTTAAGTAGTTTTTGTGTTTATTTGTTTGGGTTATTGTTGTAGCATGATTCATTTCCAAAGCGAAAATGAATCATGCTTTTTTTATACCACTATCTGATCGAACCTGCCAAAACTTTTCCCGCTGAAACATTGAACTTTAGAACGCTAACATGTATTTTTGCAACCGCAAAAAAATACAACCATGGGACGCGCATTTGAATATCGGAAAGAACGCAAGATGAAGCGCTGGGCCAATATGGCAAAGACCTTCACCAAGATTGGTCGGGAAATCTCCATTGCAGTGAAAGAAGGCGGCGGCGATCCGGAGTACAACCCGCGCCTGCGCCTGGCTATCCAGAATGCGAAGACAGCCAACATGCCCAAAGCAAACATCGAAAATGCCATCAAAAAGGCACTTTCCAAGGATGCGGCTTCTTACGACGAAGTCGTGTATGAAGGCTACGCGCCGCACGGCATCGCCGTATTGGTGGAAACCGCTACGGACAATACCAACCGCACCGTAGCCAGTATGCGCCTGATTTTTTCAAAAAACGGCGGCTCTATGGGTACATCCGGCTCGGTGGAGTTTATGTTTGAACGAAAAGCTATTTTTAAGATAAAAAAAGAGGGCATTGACCTGGAAGAACTGGAACTGGATCTGATCGATCACGGATTGCAGAATCTGCGCGAAGAAGAAGATATGCTGGTGCTTTCGGCTAATTTTACGGATTTTGGTGCGCTGCAAAAAGCGCTGGAAGAACGCAATATTGAAGTGGATAACTCCGAAGTAATTCGCATACCAACGCACACCAAAAAACTGACCGATGCCCAGGCGGAAGAAGTCATCAAACTAATTGAAAAAATGGAAGATGACGAAGATGTCCTCCAGGTTTTTCACAACATGGATATGGAAGAGTAATTCAATTCAACGATATTGGAGAAAAAGAGCTGTCTCGCACGTGCGAAACAGCTCTTTTATTTCAAAATAACCCAATGCTTACTCAAAAGAATAAGCGCCGGTGTTTACATTAAATCGAATGGTGTATGAGCCAGCCGTTACCGGTATATTGTCCGGAGAATTGAATTCGCCAGCGCCAGTTGGGAAGCCGGTTCCGCCCCAATTGAAAGCCCAATCGTCATTCACGCGGAATTTAGCCCCACCGTCTGTAAGTTCGATATCCACGGTAACCAACCCCGGTTCTGATGGATCCGGCGTCATATCGGTGTCCGCATCCCAACCGCCCGGCGTCGAATCACCAATGATACCGATGGATGCAGGCGTAAAGCTGTATTCTGCCGTATTGAAATTGAACGTAATCAGGTAAATGCCAGCCGTCACCGGAATATTATCCGGAGAATTGGAAACGCCTACCCCACTTGGGAAATCAGTTCCCCCCCAGTTCACGTCCCAGCTATCATTAATTCTAAACTTCACCGCGCCGTCTGTCAAGCCGAGCACCATCGAATAAGTGCCGTCGCCATTGTCCATCAAATCCGTATCCGCATCCCAGCCACCGGGCGTCGCATCACCTATGATGCCCAGCGACTCTACGCCCGGCTCGAAGCTATATTCCAGCGTATTACGATTAAATTTGACATTGTATGTTCCCGCCACAACTGGAATGTTATTGGGAGAATTGAAAACGGCTGTTCCGGATGGGAAATCTGCCTCGGTACCGGTAGCACCACCCCAGTTGACATCCCAAGCGTCGTTTTCCCGGAATTTCACCTGACCGTCAGTCAGTGTAACAATCAGGCTAAAATTACCATCGCCGTTATCCGTCAAATCTGTATCCATGTCCCAGCCGCCTGGCGTCGCATCGCCAATGATACCGAGAGAAGGAAACTTATCGAATTCAAAGCTGTATTCAAGCGTTTGATCATTGAATGTGATGTCGTAGAAAGCCGTTTGCTCATTGAAAACAATGTTCTTACCAAACATCTCCGCGATACCGTCGCCTTCATTGTCGCCAAAGTTGGTCCCCATAAAGAATGGCCCTTCCGAAAAGCGGAATTCATCACCTTCATTTATTAAAGCCTCTTTCAGTTCCCAGACGTTGTCCGCCGTTTGCGTAAAGCGATAGTCTTCGCCCTGGAAAGAGTTGAACGTACCGAGCAGATAAAGACTGGAAATATTCTGTTCCAGCGTGATCGCAGGTTCAATGGTGTAAGCCAATGTCTGATCATTGAAGCGAATGTTGACCAGGCCGGAATAATCGCAAGCCGTATTCGGGCCGCCGCCAGTGGTAATTTCCATTACCCCGTCGCAGTTGCCGTCGCCCCAGTCCTGATCCGACCAATCAATCGTGTTCTTTAACTTGAACTCTCCGCCGTCTAGTGTTACTTCTCGCAGCACCCAGGTATTGGGGCCTTCCAGCGTAAATTCCCAACCTTGCAAGCCTTCCGCAGAAGCTGCCCAGCCGTTGGCTTCGCCGGCGAAGTACATTTTTTCCTGATTAGCGGGAAATGGCAGGGTTGAAATCTCGAAAGTGATCGTTCGGGTTTGCGACTGATTTTTGGAATCCGTCACGGTCACTTCCAGATCGTAAAACCCGACCTCAAGTGAAGCTGCATCGAACTGCGAGCCGGGTATCACCATTGAATCCAGTGTACCGGCAAGGCTTTGAGAAAAGTTGCCTATTTCCTTGCCCGTGTTGTCTGTCAATACCATCGTAGCGGAAGCAAGCGGAGAAATATTGCCATCGATAAAAACGGCAACGAGGTTGAAATCCCCGATCACCACTTTGCTGTTATCAGCCGGAGAGACCGTCAAAATTCCCGGAGGAAAGTCGGTAAGCTCATCCAGGTTGATGTCGTCGTCGTTACACGCTACAAACAAGGACGATAATAAAATGCCGAAAAATAATATACGCAAAAATTTCATAATTGCTCTTGATTTATTTTTTGATTAATAACCGTCATTTTGCCGCAATTTAGGATTGGCAATGATTTCCGATGACGGCAACGGAAATACATCTCTGAAAGAAGCCGTTTGCGTGCCTTCATCCGAGCGTCCTTTCAATTGCCAGGTATCCTGATCCGAGAATTGCCCGAAGCGCACTCTGTCCGTCCGGCGGTGGCACTCGAAGTACAACTCGCGGGCGCGTTCGTCCAGGATAAAATCCAGCGTAAGCTGGTCAGCGGTGATGTTGCCTGCTGATCCGCCATAAGCTCTTTGGCGCACCCGATTGACGTATTCCAGGGCGGTGTTCAGGTCGCCACCGCCGCGCAGTGCTGCCTCGGCATACATCAGATATACATCCGCCAGGCGAAACATCGGGAAGTCCGTATCCGGGAAAGTATCGTCGGAGCCGGGACTACCCTGTGAATCAATATTGGAAAACTTCGGAGATGCGTAGCCATTGCGGAAATCGCCGACATTATCCACCGTTACGTTGATATTCTGACCTTCTGTAAAGAAAATAGCTCTGGAATCCGCTTCGCCGGTCACATCGGGGAAAAGTTCCACAAAGTTGCGCGTGGTGCGTACGCCGCCCCAGCCAAAGTTGACGCCCCAGTCAGCAGCCAGCATATCGCCGCCGATGAAAGCGTGCACCAGGAAAGTAGTACCACCAAAGCCCTGAATGCGCTCGCCATCAAATGCTACCGGGAAAATAAACTCCGGCGAAGTGTGGTTGTCCGCCAGGAAATTTGCCTGATAATCCGGGTTCAGGGCATAGGCACCGGAGTCGATAATACGTTGGCAATAAGCGATACAATCAGCGTAGCGCTCTTTGCCGGTGTAGGTTTCCGAATTGAGGTAGAGTTTTGCGAGCAACATCCAGGCGGCGCCACGGTCGGCACGGGCGTACTCATTCTGTCCCGGCGGCAACAGTTCGCTCTCAATCGCCAGCAGTTCCGATTCGAGGTAAGAAAATACCTGCTCGGGATCAGCCTGGGCCGGAGGTTCCGTTCCGACGTTATTTTCTTCGGTATAAAACGGAATATTGCGGAACAAATCCAGCGCGTGCCAGTAAGCCAATGCCCGAACAAAGCGCGCTTCGGCACGATAGGCTCTGATCTCATCGCGGTTTGCACCAATGATACCTCTGGCATCAAGCTTTTCTTCCGACGCTTCGTTGATGAATTCGTTAGCAATCGTAATCTGGAAAAACAGACGCGAGTACAAACCAAGCAGGAACGGGTCGTTGGAATCCCAGGCGTGAAATGCAAAGTCTTTGATGGTCAAGTCATTCCAGCCAATGTGCGCAGTTTCCGTCGGGAATTCCTGTGCATAAAACAACATTCGGATGTAAGAAGAAAAACCTTCATCGAAGCCCTGAATGTCCGGGTTGCCGGCAGGTCCCTGCTGCCCCGTAACGGCAAGACCTGCATAAACTTTTGCAATAAAAGCACGATAGGAATCGGGCGAACTGAATACCACATCCGGTACGGCTTCGCTTTTGGGCGTCAGGTCCAGATCGGTACAGGAGGTCATCAGCAACCCGATGATGAGAAATGGAATTAAGATATACTTTTTCATTATATTTCAATTTTAGTCAGGCTATATTTAAAAATTAAGATTCAAACCAAACAACACCGTTTGTGCTCTTGGAAAGATATTGTTGTCGATGCCATTCGGAATCTCCGGATCAAGCCCCGTGTAGTTGGTCAAAACGAACAGGTTCTGCCCCGTCACGTACAAGCGGGCATTCATGCGATTGAACACATTGGCCAGGTTGTAGCCCAGCGTAATATTGTCCAGGCGCAGGAAAGAGGCATCCTCCACGTAAAAATCGGAGAGGAACTGCGGCTCGCGGAAATCGGTCAGCAAGCCTCTGGCCAGGATATTGGTTGGCGGTGCAGAAAGGTTGGTCACATTTTGCACAGCGCTACCGGAAGACAGAACGTTGTTGTACACAAAGTTGCCGGTGCTCGCTCTGAGCGTAAAGCTCAGGTCGAAGTTTTTGTAAGACATACTGGACGTCAAGCCATACAGAAACTGCGGTGCGGGCTGCTCGGAGATCACCCGGTCACTTTCATTGATGATGCCGTCGCCGTTTTGGTCAACGTACATATCCAGGTTGTCGGCCCGACCGTCATCGTTGTAGTCCGTCAGGTCATTGCGCGGATTGCCATTGGCATCTCTGATGTGTTGATAAACAAAGAACGCATTGACGGGGTTATCTTCGCGCAGTATCTGAATCGTGTTACCTACGCCGCCGGAGATACCGCCCACGCGAATGCCCAGGAAATCATCACCGGTAGAACCAATGGTTTCCAGCACTTTGTTCTGGTTGTATGCAATGTTGAAGCCGATGTTCCAGTCGAATTCATCCGAATCGATGACAAAGCCATCCAGTACAAGTTCAACGCCTCTGTTCTCCAGCGAACCGATGTTGGTCAGTACCTGATTCGCCAGGTTCGTACCCGCTGGTACGGTTACGTTGAACAACAACTCCGTTGTTTTCTTCTGATACAAGTCAATCGCTGCATTGAAACGTCCCTGCAGGAATTCCAGGTCCAAACCCAGGTTGTACGTTTCCGTTTGTTCCCACTGCAAGCCCGGGTCAAATGCCTGCGGACGAATCGTCGTCACATATTGATCACCAAACTGATACTGCACCAGTGCATCGCCCTGACTGTAGCGCGGCAGGTAGTTGTATTCTCCGATCTCCTGGTTGCCGGTAATACCCCAGCCAAGACGTATTTTGGCATTGCTCAGTACGCCGCGGCTCAGCCCCTCCATGAAGGGTTCCTCCATGATTTTCCAGCCGAAAGCTGCCGAAGGGAAATTACCCCAGCGGCTTTCCGGCCCGAAACGGGACGACCCGTCGCGACGGAACGTGAACGTGAAGAGATATTTATTGGCAAGATCGTAATTCACGCGCCCGAAGAAGGAAATCAGGCGATTTTCGATCACGCTATTGCCAGCTACGGTTCGGTTGGCACCGGCGGGGTTATCTGTACCAAAAAAGTTGCTTGGTAAACCCGTTGCAACAAAGCTCGGAAACTCATTATTAAAATCCTGATAAGAATAACCAGCGGTGAACGTCAAGTTACTGTTCAAGGATTCCAGGAAGCGATTGTAGGTCAGGTATGATTCCAGCAGCGAACTCTGGCGGGTAAAGCGCTCCAGCCTGGCTGTGCCGGCATTTTCGCCATTGAGTGCCTGCGAGCGGATAGTAGTCGGCAAAAACAAGCTTCTTTCGCCGGTGAAAATGTCGAATCCGAGATTCAGTTTGGCGCTTAAGCCCTCCAAAAATGGCAGTTGGTAATCGATTTCGATATTGCCAAGCCCCCGGAAATTCTGTGCGAAGTCCTGGGTTTGACTAAGTGTAGAAACGGGATTGTCACCGGCATTTGCCACTGTAAGCGGGTATTCAAAAAAGCCGCCAAAAGGACTGCCCGGATCGCGAACCGGCAAGGTCGGATTGTAAGAAATTGCCGTACCGATGGCGCCGTTCTGACTGATCTGGTCATTGGTAAAAGCGCCTTTTACGTTGAAATTGATCTTGAGCGATTCATCAAACAAGCGGTGGTTGTAATTCAGCGCGAAGTTGGTGCGCTCGGTATTCGCCGATTCAATGATCCCGTCCTGGTTCAGATAGCCGACCGAAGCGCGGTAGCCAAAGTCAGAGCCGCCGCCAGTGAGGCTAAGCGAATGATTCTGCCCAAATGCTGTTCGCAGTATTTCATCCTGCCAGTCGGTGTTGGCATTTTGCAATAATTCCAGGTTTTTGGGTTCGTAAAATGTAACCACTCTTCTGAATTCCTCCGCGTTGAGTACCTGCAGGCGGTCGGCATCGGTAGCAACGGAAGCCCAGGCGTTGTAACTGATGCTGGGCGCTTGACCGGCTTTACCTTTTTTGGTCGTGATAAGAATGACGCCATTGGCGCCGCGAGAACCGTAAATTGCCGTCGCGGAAGCATCCTTCAGCACGGTGAACGTCTCAATATCCTCCGGATTGATAAAATTGAGCGGGTTTCTGCCCGACTGGAACCCGCCGGGATTGTGCCCTGCATTGTCAATCGGCACACCATCAATGACGTAAAGCGGCTCGTTGCTGGCGTTGATGGACGTACCGCCCCGAATGCGGATGGTGCTCTGCCCGCCCGGCTCGCCGCTGTTGGCGCTGATCTGCACCCCGGCCACTTTTCCGGAGATCAACTGATCGGGCGAAACGATTGCGCCCCGGTTGAAGTCCTTGTCGGAAATGGCCGCAACCACCCCCGTTGCATCTTCTTTTTTCACGGTACCATAGCCGATTACAACGACTTCTTCCAGCACTTCTCCGCCCCGCAGCGCAACATCCAGAATGTTGGAAGCGCTAAGCGTTACCAGCTGTGTAGCATAACCCGTGTAAGAAAATTGTAATTCATTATACCCTTCCGGAACAGTCAGCGAGTAAGAACCGTCAATATCCGTGACGGTACCTTCCGAAGTACCGATGACCAGGATGTTTGCTCCGATGAGTGGCTCACCGTTTTCCTGATCGGTGACAGTGCCGGTGATCGTACGCTGGGCAAAGAGCGAGCTTCCCGTACCCAGAAACAGGATGACCAGCAACCATTTTGAACAATAGTCAACTGTAAGTTTCATACATTACATTGATTTGGTTAAATACAAAAATTGTCTAGCTTTTCGTGTTTATGGGATTAGCGCTACATCTTAACAAATCATTCCTTGAACGTACTCTTTTATCTTCCATATTCAAGGGCACACAAAGCCTTTTTTTATATCTGTTGTTTTCTTTGAGCTTGGTTTGGAGTGTGTTTTTATTACACTATCTAAGATAATGCAATGTCAGAAATTACGCTTACAAAAGCGAAATTTATTTTACTTTTCAGATCAAATAAATCGTCGGCAAGGTAAGCACAAATGGCAAAGGAAGTAATGACAAAAATCAATACCCGGAGGGCATTTTTGTTGTTGTATTAAACGTACGAACACCTGTAAAAGCTGCCTGTCATTCCTTATTTTATTTAAAAGTTAGTGAAAAAAATACACGAAGTAAACCTACTCGACAACCCACTTGAGAAATTGCCATTGCTGACCAACCGACAAACGTAGCCAATAGACGCCCCCCGGCACGTCGGTCCGGATAGGCTGCTGGTTGAATCTGGCTGGCCGCAGCCCCAGGTGGCGCACTTTCAGCCGCCGCCCATGAAGGTCAAAAAGCTCCAGCGTCACCTCTTCTGCTGCGGGTAAATCAAACTCCAGCACAGCATCATTGCCACGTACTGCCGGGCTCGGATATATTTTCAGATAGCCCTTCCATTTGTCGGCATCCCGGGTACTGGTGGCCAGTGCGCCTGCCGCCGTGAGCCGTTTGGAAGTGTAGAGCCGATATTCCCCGGGATCGAGCAAAATGCCCGCATTTACACTGTTAATCAGAATGCTGTCGCCGGTAAAATATTCGTACCACCAGCCGGTCTGCTGGAATCCGGGCGTCAGATTTTCCGGTACAATATTGAAATTTCCGAGCACCGTCACATCAAATTCGTCATGATTCAGGTGAATGGTTTTCCGGAAGTTATCCGCCACATTCAGTTGAAAATCTGTTGTTTCTGTAACGTCGTATTGGGTTTTAAAGGCAATCAAAGCACTGGTGACGGCAAAGAGCCGCTGGCGATCGGGGTCGCTCAGATAATCCCAACGGATAGGCTTTCTGGCAAGTCGGCAATCATCGCGCACCGAGCCATCCGTACAGGTATTGATGGAAAAATCGTAGCCCAGTTCGCCAAACTGCCAGAGCATTTTCGGACCGGGAATAGTGTAGAAAAACGTGCTTGCCAGTTCTACGCGCCGCAGGGCAGTTGAAAAATTGCGCGTGGAGTAGTTGCTGTTGGAATTGCCAAAATTCAAATTCCGGTACATCAGTCGATCTTCATCGTGGCTTTCCATGTAGGCAATTGCGTGCGGATCGTTCCAGCCGCGCTGCCGATAGGATGCCCAACTCAAATTATTGGAAAAACCCATGGAGGCTTCGCTGTAATCGTGATTGATATTGCCCCAGAACATCATGCCATAATCCGACAGTTCTTTTTCCTCATCATTATCGGCAAAGTGCTCCAGGATGACGTAGAAATCGGCGTCGATATCCCAGATAAAATCGGCATAGTCTTTCCAGATAGCAATGCGGCTGGCATCGTATCTGCCCCAGGCGCCGACATCGTTGGCGTTATTCACTTGTGTAAAGCCCTTCGACAGGTCAAAACGAAACCCGTCAATCCGGAACGCTTCTATCCAGTATTGCATTACCCGCTTCACGAAGGCTTTGGTCGCAGAGCTTTCGTGATTGAAATCATAACCGACGTTGAACGGATGCTTCGCCGTCACATTGAGCCAGGGATTGTTGGGCGTGGGGCGGAAATTCGCTGCATCCCAGTAAAGCTGTGCCAGCGGGCTCTGGCTGAAGGCATGGTTATATACAACGTCCAGTATCACTGCCATTCCGCGGGCATGGGCTTCGTCGATGAAGCGTTTGAAGCCATCAATCGAACCGTAGTATTTGTCCAACGCCATGTGATAAGAAGGATTGTAGCCCCAGCTATCATTACCTTCAAATTCATTGACCGGCATTAATTCAATCGCATTAATACCCAGGCGCTCCAGATAATCGAGCGTATCAATCAGCGTTTGGTAGTCATTTTGTTCCAAAAAATCGCGCATCAGCAATTCATACACCACCAGATCGGTCTTTTTCGGGCGCTCAAAATCGGTATTTTGCCAATTGTAAGGCGTTTTGCCGGTTTGCAGCAAGGTGACAATGCCCGTCGTTTTGCCATTCGGATACGGCGGCAGATCAGGATAGGTTTCCGCCGGAATAAATCGGTCGTGATTAGGGTCCAGCACGACTTCACTGTACGGATCAGCGATGCGAATTTGGTCATCCACCAGATATTGATAAGTATAAGTGATACCCGGTGCTAATCCGTTTATTTCCAGCCAGTAGGTGTTGCCATCGGTGCTTTTGTTCATCCGCTGCTCTGGCCGCAGCTTCCAGTCGGAAAAACTGCCTTGTACAAAAACCCGGTTTTTATTCGGAGCGAACAATTGTAAAATAACGCTGGTATCCGACAGGAAATTGATGCCATTCACCGTACCGGCGGGCGGATCGAGAATGATTTGTTCGTCACCGGCTACCAAATAGCTGAACGCCTGGGAGTCGCGCTCCACGCCGTTATCTGCTACGAACAGCACGTCATGCGCCCCGGGTTCACTGGTAGAAATCGTGTATTCCAGCTCGGTGCCCGTTGTTTCAAAGAGCAATTCATTATTATCATATAGAAACAAATTGGCTTCTGCTGAGGCAAGTCCACGTACCGGAATGTCGGTGTCGGGTGTGACGATAAAATTGCGATCTGTGGGTTCATTCAGCGTCGTAAACAGCGCGGCGTTCGCCGGAAAAACGTCCACGAAGATGTCCGATCCGTCGGTTGCCCTTCCTACGATGGAGCCATCTTCATTTCTGAAAACGAATGCCATTTGCAGCACCTCAACGCCATCGGGCACGTCGTAAAATTCGCGAATGTTGTAGGTAATCTGATATCGATTCTGACCGGTGCGCACCATTCGTACCTTGGGGTCGGCAGTTCCCCACACGCCCT
>CAZFBU010000095.1:1389-17513 GCA_964517175.1 uncultured Saprospiraceae bacterium | reverse complement strand
CCCATCGTCAGGCGTACATCGCCGGTGGATTCCAGCCCATCGTAAGAGGACAGCCGCACAAAATCTATTTCGCAAGGAATATCACAAGCCCGCACGAGGTCCGCTGCAAAAACAAACGCTCCGTTGAGCACGCACAAAAACAAAGGATTTTTGCCCTGATAATCTTGCCGCACCTGCGCCCCCATTTCCGCCACGCGAGCCTGAATGGACGTTTCGTCAATCATTTCCTCAAAAGACAGGTCATGGGCTGTGAATATTGGTGTCATAGTCAAAGGATTAGTCGAGTCCATGTTTATCAATCAGATATACCAGCGCTGCCATCGCACCTGCGCCCATTTCCAGTTCGCGCCGGTTCACTTTGTCGAACGTATCCGTAGCGGTATGGTGATAATCAAAATAGCGCTGCGAATCCGGCACCAAGCCAAAAAGCAAGCCCTTCTGGCTCTTTAGCGGACCAATATCGGCGCCGCTGCCGCCAATGCTGAACGTCAGACCGTAAGGCTCCAGCAAGGGCGACCAGCGACTGACTTTTCTGTATTTCGTTTCAAAAATGGAAGGCTCTCCCTCCGCAGAAAATCCGCGTGGCGTAAAGCCGCCCCGATCCGATTCGATCGCCGCTACATGGTATTCTTCTTTGGCATTGGAAGCTTCGGCGTAAGCGCGACCGCCCCGCAGCCCGTTTTCTTCATTCATGAACATCACTGCCCGAATCGTTCGTTTCGGTTGGTATCCCAGGCGTTTGATGAGTTGAAGCACGTCCATCGCCTGCACGCAGCCAGCGCCGTCGTCGTGTGCACCCTGCCCGACATCCCAGGAGTCGAGATGACCACCAATGGCAATGATTTCATCCGGGTATTCGCTGCCGCGAATTTCGCCAATGACGTTGTAGGACAGCTTGTCCGGAAAGGTTTCGCACATTGTACGCATATAAACGCGAATCGACTCTTCCTGGAGCAATCGGCTCAGCAAATCCGCATCATTGGTACTGATGGCAACCGCCGGAATTTTCAATACATCATCATCGTAATACATGCTGCCGGTGTGCGGCACGTCGTCCTGGCTGGTAGTCATCGAGCGCACCAGCACACCAATGGCGCCATGTCTGGAAGCCCGGGAAGCGCCGGCACCGCGCTGGTCCACCGCGCCGCCATAGGCATTGAAGGTATTGATCTGCGTAGGATCCATCGGACGATTGTAGAAGACGATTTTGCCGGCAATGGCTTCGCGCCCGAGTTCGTCCACTTCATCCAGGCTTTGCACTTCGATGACCTCCGCGGTAATGCCATGCTCGCTCGTACCGACGGAATTGCCCAGCGCCAAAGCGTTTAGCTCCACATCGCCCATTTTAGCAGAACTGACAATTCTTACCTGTTCCTGCTCACCACGCACCCAATGTGGAACCATGCATGGCTGCAACCACACGCTGTCGAGCCCTAGCGTATCCATCATCTGATAGGTGTATTCCACTGCAGCTGCCGCCGGAGGCGAACCAGCCAGCCGACCGCCAATACTGGTTGACAGATACGCCAGCCAGTCATACGACCGCCCTTCTGTAAGCGCTTTATCAAATATTTTTCGGATGTAGAATGCGTCTTCGTTGGAAGTTTCCTGAGCGATGGTTAGCGTGGAAAGCCCGATGAAAAGGAGCACAAATGCCAATAGTCTGTTCATTGTAAGCGTATTTTGAGTGGCAAAAATAACGGAAACCGTTCGCGTGGGTGGAAATTTTAAATTTTTTTTCAAAAAAAATTGCCGACTCATCCATTTTTTGACTGTCAGGACTCATTTTTTTAAAAACCAAAGTAAATTTTACGTCGCAGGCTTTTTTTGCAGCGTTTTCGAGTTTTTAACAAAGCAAAAAGAAAATTTATTTGGATTTTCGGATGTGCGTTTCAACATTTTCAGCAAAATTTCCTTTCTGTTTGTGTGCGTTTTAAAAAAATACGTTCTTTTTAGGGAGTTCGTAATTGTATTTTTTACACAAACTGTGTATATTTGTTATCGAAGATTCAATGAAAGAAGATTTCTAAGATATAATTTGGTTTTATTTGGTTAGGGCTGAGGTAGTGCATAAGCGCTGCCTCTTTTTTTTGTTTGACGAAACACATTGTTTTTTTAAAATTCACCTAATTGATAAGAAAACAATTAAATATTAAAATAATTTTATATATTTGCGCTACCAAGATGAGCTAGATACCATTTCCACAGGCTTCTACATCTGCAGTTGATCTGCGCACATTTCTATTTTCCATTAGAATGAGCAATTTGTTGTGTCAATACAAGGAGAGAACCCTTTACGCTGTGACACTATAGCCCGGCAGCAGCGCCGGCATCTAAAACAAGTTTACGCAGGAGGGGCTGATGTCAATTGGCCCCGAATCGTACTTCTATTTTCAGGCTGTCATCCTTTGATAAGGCGGTGTACTGGCGACTGGCAATGGTATAGCCACTGTCGGGCAAATAGATCAGCTCCTGCTCAGAGCCTGCCACTTTGCTGTTGCCGCCATTGCGGACGAAGATTTTTGCCACTTTTCCGTTTGCAAATTCAACGTCTATTCGTCGGGTACGTAGTTGTTCATTTTTAGCCTGATAGGTTATTTTGGTGAGTTCATTATTCTGAAAAACAGAATCTACCTGATACTTGTCGAGCCAATCCGGGCGATTGATATCCGATTCGGTAAATACCTCCAGTTCCTGCTCAAAGTCGATTGCATCCGGTGTTTTTTCTTCGCTTTTACCATTGACGTACACCCGCTTGCGCACCATCGTGCCAGCATTTGCGAGGTGTTCTATTTCCTGTCCGAAATATCCTTTCAGATCAAAGTAAGCAGGCTCGAAAGCCTGATTTTCCGGCGTTTGTTCGGATTTTGGCTGGCAGCCCGCCAGCAGCAGCAGCCCCAGAAAAGTGTAATATTTCATCTGTTATTGTTCGATTAAAATGTTACCATCCATTTCCGACGGCGCTTCCATGCCGAACAGCTTGAGAATGGTGGGGGCGATATCGCCCAGTTTGCCAGGGTGCAATTTGCGTTGCACATTTCTACTAACATAAATGCAGGGCACCGGGTTTTTGGTATGGGCCGTATTCGGCGAACCATCTTTATTTACCATAAAATCGGAGTTGCCATGATCGGCAATGATTAGGAGTTCATACTCGTGCGCCAGCGCTGTTTCCACCAGTCTTTTGGTACAGGCATCCACTGCTTCGGCGGCTTTCACAGCGGCTTCGAATACGCCGGTGTGCCCGACCATATCGGCATTTGCAAAATTCAGACAAATGAAGTCCGGCTGACTTTTTTCTATATCCTGTACAATGGCGTCCGTAACCTGAAAAGCGCTCATTTCCGGCTGCAGATCATAAGTGGGTACTTTTGGCGAAGGAATGAGGATGCGGTTTTCCCCGTCGAATGGCGCTTCGCGGCCGCCATTGAAAAAGAAGGTCACGTGCGGATATTTTTCCGTTTCGGCAATGCGGGTTTGGGTTTTACCGGCTAGGGCCAGTATTGCTCCCAGCGTATTGGTGAGGTTGTCTTTGTGAAACAGCACCTCAATATTTTGAAAGGTCTCGTCGTAGCGGGTCATGGTTACGTAGTGCACATTGAGCTTGTGCATGTCGTGCTCCGGCATATCGCGCTGCGTCAGTACGATGGAGATTTCGCGGGGGCGATCGGTTCGGAAATTAAAACAAATCAGGACATCGCCATCGCTAATGGTCGCAATAGGCTGGCGTTGTTCATTCACACAAACGATGGGTTGGAGAAACTCATCGGTTTCGTTCTGCTCGTAGCGATTTTTAATCGTCGCCAAAATATCATCCGATTGCTCGCCTTCCCCTTTCACCAACAGGTCGTACGCTACCTGCACGCGTTCCCAGCGCTTGTCGCGATCCATGGAAAAATAGCGCCCGACCACCGACGCCAGGGTTACATTCTGGTCTTTGATATGCTGCAGCAGATCCGTCACAAAACCCAGACCGCTCTTCGGGTCGCAGTCGCGCCCATCGGTAAATGCATGCACATAGGTATGCTCGATGCCCTGCTCCTGGGTGATATCGCACAGCGCCTTCAGGTGGTTGATATGTGAATGCACGCCCCCATCCGACAGCAGCCCCATAATGTGCACCGGCTTATGGTTCTCTTTCGCATATTGCAAAGCTTGTAAGAGGGTAGCGTTTTGGTGTAGTTTGCGTTCGCGGATGGCTTTATTGATCCGCGCCAGTTCCTGATAAACAATGCGCCCGGCGCCGATATTGAGGTGACCGACTTCAGAGTTGCCCATTTGTCCGGCGGGCAGTCCTACATCTTCGCCGTAGGTGATGAGTTCCGAATGCGGATATATTTTGTACAAGCTGTCGATGAAAGGCGTATGGGCTTGGGCAATGGCGCTGACTTTTGGATCGGGGCCATGTCCCCAGCCGTCCAGAATGACCAACGCAACTCGTTTGGCGTTCATATTTTTCTTGTTTGAATGTTTTTTGTTGAACAAAGATAGAATAATCCAAAGAGAAAAGCGGGTTTCCGGTTCGTGTAATTTTCACAACATGTATCCAGGGAAAATGCGCCGTTTACTATGCCAATTCCAATAAAACGATAGTCCATGCAGGTTTTATCGCCCGCAAAGGTGCTGAGACGCCGAGCTTTGTTTTTCAGACGGTTTCATATCATTTTATCCGGTCGGGATTATCTTTGATAAAAGCGCCCCAGTCTTTACTTTTCTTGCCTGCCAGCAGGCTGGTGGATTGATAATAATGACAAACGGCGGTGGCCAGCGCATCCGTAGCATCGAGGTACTGGTTGCTAAGGTCGGCTTTCAGCGTTTTTTCCAGCATGGCGGCTACTTGCTCTTTCGCGGCATTACCGTTGCCAGTCACCGATTGCTTGATTTTTTTCGGGGAGTATTCCGTCACTTCCAGTCCCTGCGTGATGGCGGCGGCAATGGCTACGCCCTGTGCCCGCCCCAGCTTGAACATCGACTGGATGTTTTTGCCGTAAAAAGGTGCTTCGATCGCCATCTGGCTGGGCTTATACTCGGAAATAATCATATGCAACTGTACGAATATCTGCTTCAGCTTTTCAGGTTGCGAACCCGAACCTTTCAATTGCACAACCCCCAGATCGAGCACGGTAAGTGTCTTGTTTTCCACTTCGATAATGCCGTAGCCGAGCACATTGGTGCCGGGGTCAACGCCGAGAATCCGGTATTTTTTGGTGGTTTTTTGCAATTTAAAGATGGTGTGGATTTAGCTTATCAACTCTTGTAAAATCACTTTGACGAAGTAACACCATTACTGCTTCACTCCGTATCTCAACTTTTATAGTCTGCATGTTTTATCGTTTTAAATGACTCAAAAATAAAACATTAAAAATAAGGTGGAAAGTTCATTGGAACATCCGCACCGAACTCCACATGGTCAATTAACGATTTAATCTCAAAAAAACATAAATAATCCCGCCGATCAGCAGAAAAAAGGCAATTCCGCCCAGTATCATTTCCATCCGATTGCTGATAATTCTTTTTCCCGCTGCTTTTTTTTGCAAATTCGCGAGGATAATCTCCGCATCGTAAGCCAGTAATTCAAAATAGGTAGGAGCCGGACCGTCCGCATCGCTCAATGACTCGACAAACAGCTTGTCGGAAAAAGGCGTTCCATCTTTTTTTATTTGAATGCCATAACGTCCGGCAAAATACGCAATTCCAGCGTGCGTCGGAGGTAGCGTGCGCTGTGCTTCGGGCATTTGCTGCAACTGTTCGGCGATGGCGGCATCTGCATCGAGCAACTGGCGGCGGTACACGCCATGATTGAAAGTAAACATTTGCCCGTTGGCAGGCGACCAGCCACTCAGTGCTTCCTGGATGTTGTCGAGGTAAAGGAGCCCCAGGCGCGGGTTCATCCAGACGTAGGGGTTGGGAATGCCATCCTCCGGCAGCGGCGAAATGCCTTCGGTGATGTTGATGACGCTTGCTTTGCGGTTGGATTTAGCGACCAGTTCATTGAGCCAGGGCTCCAGCCCCAAGTCATTGCGCAGGATCAAATCCGCCGAATCCAGTAGTTTCATGGCTGCTTCGCCCGGTTCATAATGCTGAAGGGCATTGCCCGGGGGTATCAGCGAGCGGACCTCGGCCGCGTCGCCAACGATATTCCAGACCATATCCGCAAGAACGGTGTTCGTCGTCACGATCAGGGGCTGCTCCGTCGATTGCGCGTGCATCGCTATGGTCAGGGCGAACAGAAAAAAAGTGAATAACTTGCTCATCTTGCCGGCGGTTTATTTTTGTATAAAAAGGTTTTGCGCCACTTTTTTGGATAAAATCTGCTCGCGCTCACCATTGATGACAATCTTCACCGATTCGTCGTACTCGAATATTTCCAGCAGTTTTACCTTCGTACCCAGCACCAGCCCCAGGCGGTCGAGGTATTGCAAAAAGGCAGGATCGTGATCTTGTACGCCTACGACAACGCCCTGTTCACCGGGGCTGAGCTCCAGCAGGGGTGTTTGTTTGCGATAAGCAAAGTTGCCGTCGGCATCGGGAATGGGGTCGCCGTGTGGGTCGAATTTCGGGAATCCCAGAAACTGATCGAGCCGTTCCACGAGTTCTGCTGATTGGATGTGCTCCAGTTGTTCGGCCATATCGTGCACTTCATCCCAGGAAAAGTGGAGTTTTTCCAGCAGAAAGACCTCCCAAAGGCGGTGCTTTCGGATCAGGTGGGTGGCAATGTTGTTGCCTTTTTCCGTGAGTTTTACCCCTTTGTATTTTTCGTAATGCGTCAGCTCTTTTTCCGATAAACGCTTGAGCATATCAGTGACGGAAGCCGCCGTAGTGTTCATTTCATTGGAAATGGCGTTGGTGCTGGCCGGTTTGTTGTCGCGCTCCACTATTTTGAAAATCGCTTTGAGGTAATTTTCTTCCGTATGGGAAATATGCTCCATAGAATTAATGGTAAATGCTGCGTTTAGATGGGTCTAAAAATAGGGGTTTAACCAGATCAAATCAAGTCCCAAAATGATTTTGGTCGGCGATATACAACAATCGTATCGCGGATGGTCTGAATAAAATACCAGACAACCACGCCCGCAGCCGGTAAGTAAGCCAAATTGCCAATGAAATGCACCCAAAGCGGCAGGCTGACAGCCAGAATGATGGCGGTGCGCAGGTAATTGAGCCGCCGGATGTGCTTGTACACGTAAAACAGGTGAACCGCGCTGATAAATTGCCAAACGGCCAGCACAATCAGAATCGTGCCGGACCACAACAGCCCCGCACGCAGGCATAGCAACAGAGCAACCGCCATAACGAGTACGCTCTGACCCAGTAAATCGAACTTCATTCTATATCTTGAAACCATAGTATTGGTTTTTTATGGAAACAAATCTCCGCTGTCGAGTATGTGTTCGTTGCCGATTTTTTCGCGCAGTTGGGTTCTTTCATACTTCTGAAAATCGATGACCCCGATAATGAGGTTTGTAGCAACGGTAATCGGCATCAGGTAAAAAGTGATCCAACCGCCTGTGGGTAAATCCATCGAAAGCAAAACAATACCCAGCACCAGCCCGATCAGTAAACAAGCAGACGAAATACCCCGATACCATCGCCCCAGCTCGGCCGCCATTTGAATGCCGCTGAAAAATTGCCACGCAAGAAGTACCAGAAACGAAACAATGCATTGCAAAAAATTAGTTTCGGACTTTCCGGCAAGCAACCATATCAAAAAAGGAACAACGATACAGGCAAAAAGGATGGCTTGTACCCAAAAATCTGTGCGGATAATCTTGCGTTCATTCATACCTCAAAAAGCAGGTTGTTTACGATAAAATGTCCCGCCATTAACAACACCTAATTCAGCTCATGTCGCTGGGGAATTCTGGGTTTTACGGATTTGGATGTAAAAATCAGCGCCTGAATAATCAGCCCGATGACGATAACGAGCAGTGCATCCATGTTGGTCACAATAGTAGAGTTGGCGGCAATACGCTGGCAGTTTTCTTCCAGTTTTTTGCCCACGTCGATCTGTATCTGACTGAGCTGGGTTAGCTCTACCCTGGCTTTCACGAAAACCTCCTCCAACGCTTCCCGGGAAACCTTCGTCGGTTGCTTCCTTTCGTAGCTGAGGAGTAATTGTTGTTCGAGGGCATTATACGAGCGCAGCTCCCGCTGGAAATCGTGCAACAACTGCCCTTCCCGCTCCACGAGATACGTCGCTTCAAAATCTTCCAGGAGGGTATCAATGGCCGCATCATGTTCGGAGATCGCCCGCTGGTCCGCTGCGAGCATCGGTTCGTCTCGCGGGTCGAGATAGCGATCCAGGATCAGTCGCTTTTGGTACAGATGATCGGTCAGATGGAAAACATACGTAGCGGGTAGCAACCGATCTTTGTAAATGGAGGAGAAAGAGGTATTGATATCAGAGATGCTGTTGCGTTCCCAGAGCATATTTATCAATACAGCCGTACAGATAACTGCGAGGAGAACCGCCGCCTTGAATTTTGGCTGAATGCTGAAAAAACTTTTCATACGCTACCTTTTTGTTTCTTGCTTGCTGTCGCTGTTCAAAAATAACAAAATTTTGAACATTCGGCAATCAAGTCCTCCGGAGCTACATTTCCGGCGGCTGGTAAGACGCAATTATCGCAAAAATTGAATGCAGACCGGCGTCGGTGTTTTCACTTCGTGTCGGTGGGTAAGGACGCCGTTGCTTTCTATCCTGAAAATTTGAATGTCATTTGAATTTTGATGAGCAGCGTAGATGAAATGTCCATCGGGCGAGATGGCGAAATTGCGCGGGAAGTCGCCTCGGGTGGAAGTATGCCCAATGCTTGTCAGCGTGCCGTTCTCGGGGTTGATCCGGTAGCCTGCCAGCGAATTGTGCCCCCGGTTGGCGCCAAACAGAAATGCTCCGTCGGGGGTAATATGAATATCGGAACTAACGTTTTCACCATTAAAACCCGATGGAAGCGTCGAAATCGTCTGCAAAGTGTCCAGTGCACCGGTTCCGGCAGTCCACTGCAACGCGGTGATGGTGCCGTTCAACTCATTGATGACGTAGGCATAGGGTAGATCAGGATGAAAAGTAAGATGGCGCGGCCCGGCCCCCGGTCGCATGGCAGCGTTGGTTTGTAGTGGAATCAGTTGTCCGTTTTCATAATCAATCCGAAAGCCACTGATTCGGTCAGTGCCCAGATCAGGAACATAAAGAAAACGCTCATCCGGCGAGAGATTCACGCTGTGCGGGTGCGAAGCTTCCTGCCGGGGGTGCGGCCCCTCCCCTGATAGCTCAACCAATGTACGGATTTCAGCCAGTCCGCCGTCGGTGCGGATGGGTAGCATCACGATTATGCCGCCGACATAATTGGCTGCAAAGAGGTAGCGCCCCTGGCGGTCTGTCGTAAGGTGGCAGGGCGCAAAAGCCTGTGAAGATTGCTGATTGATTTTTTGCAGGCGGTTGCCATTCCGGGCATAAGCAACCAGCCGCCCGGAGGTATCCGCTCCCGGGCCGATTTCTTCTACGGCATAAAGGAATTTTCCGTTGTGGCTTGGCGCTAAAAACGAAGGATTAATTATTCTGGCTTCTGTCCCCATTTTTTTGAGATTGCCGGAAAGGCTATCCTGTTCAAAGACATAAATGCCTTCGCCTTTGCCATCTACGTGCCCTTCCGGTCGGGTGTATGTACCGACGAAAACCGTCCGCGTTGCACTTTTTTCGGCGTATTCTGCTTCCTTTTCAGTTTGGCAACCAATGAGTAGCAACAGCAAAAGTACCAACCGATAATTCATCATGTGGCGTGGCTTTGAAGTTCGGTAAATTTGATTTTCAGATTATGCTCAATAAGCCCGCGCAAAATACACTCGCTGCTTCGATGGCTTGCCGGTAAGTACGCATTTCCCATCTTCTTCCTGATCGAACGGGATACAGCGAATCGTGGCTTTGGTCTGTTCCTTGATCTTTTGCTCGGTTTCGCCCGTGCCATCCCAGTGCGCCAGTACAAAGCCGCCCTTGCCGTCCAGCACCTCCTGAAATTCTTCGAAGGTGTTCACTTTAGTCGTGTGCTCCTTTTGGAAGGTAAGCGCCCGATTATAGAGGTTGTCCTGAATTTCGGTCAACAGGTTTTCAACGTGATCGACAACCGAATCCAGCGAAATGGAGGTTTTTTCCTTCGTATCGCGGCGAGCCACTTCCACCTGATTGTTTTCCAGGTCGCGTTTGCCAATGCCAAGCCGCACCGGAATGCCGCGCAGTTCGTGTTCGGCAAATTTAAAGCCCGGACGCTTGCGATCGTCCCGATCGTAATCCACCCGGATACCTCTAGCCCGAAGCGCCTGCATGATCTTTTCTGCCACCGCACCGATCTCATCGCTCGGCTTTGGTATAGGTACGATTACCACCTGAGTTGGCGCAATTTTTGGCGGTACAACCAAGCCATCATCGTCGGAATGAGTCATAATCAACCCGCCGATTAAACGCGTAGAAACACCCCAGGAAGTAGCCCAGACGTACTCTTCCTTGTTGTTTTCATTCAAAAACTTTACCTCGAACGCCTTTGCAAAATTCTGACCCAAAAAATGGGAAGTGCCTGCCTGCAATGCTTTGCCATCCTGCATGAGCGCTTCAATGCAGTAGGTGTCTTCCGCGCCGGCAAAGCGTTCGTTCTCGGATTTTCTGCCGCGAATGACCGGCATCGCCATCCATTCCTCGGCAAAACGGGCATAGATTTCCATCATTTGCTTCGTTTCGGCAACGGCTTCCTTGGCGGTGGCGTGGGCGGTATGCCCTTCCTGCCAGAGAAACTCAGCGGTGCGCAAAAACAGGCGCGTTCGCATTTCCCAGCGTACGACGTTTGCCCATTGGTTGATGAGTAGCGGCAAATCGCGGTAGGAACTGATCCAGTCGCGGTAGGTGTTCCAGATGATTGCCTCTGACGTTGGGCGTACGATGAGTTCTTCTTCCAGGCGCGCCTCCGGGTCAACGATGAGCTTACCTTTTTCGTTCGGATCGGCTTTCAGGCGGTAGTGCGTTACTATGGCGCATTCTTTTGCGAAGCCTTCCGCGTTTTTTTCTTCCGCTTCGAATAAACTTTTGGGTACGAACAGAGGGAAATAGGCATTTTGATGCCCCGTTTCCTTGAACATTCGGTCCAACTGGTCGCGCATGTTTTCCCAAAGGGCAAAGCCGTAGGGTTTGATTACCATGCAGCCGCGCACGGCAGAATTCTCCGCCAGATTTGCTTTTTTTACAATATCAATGTACCATTGCGAATAATCTTCGCTTCTGCTGGTAATTTCTTTTGCCATAATTGTTACTTTTGAAATTCCGAAACGTTATGGCGCATTTTTAAGATACCATACGTCGATCTCTCATTTTTTTTTGTATATTATTGACTCTGAATAATTTTAACAATTGTTAAAGTGCAATTCTTAACGACTTTAACAGGCAAAAAGTCGAATTTAAATGCTCTTTAACAGAAAAATCGGCACAAAAGTAATAAATTACGTGTTGTTAGAAGTGAGAGAATTATGATAAATACGATAAAAATTTACGACATGAAAGATTATAAACTTCTGGTATTACTGCTGCTCCTTGTTTTTGCAGGCAACGTATCAGCTCAATACGACGATATGTACTACGACCCGGATCGCGATGCCGGGGCTTACGATGACTATTATGCTGCGCGTCAGTACAATCAGTCTGATCGGTACTACGACAACAATTATTCCTCCCGGGACAATTACTACGACGATGAAGGGTACGATTACTACAATAATCACGATTATCACTACACTTCCCGCATTCGTCGTTTTCATCGCCCGTACTACGGATTCAACTTTTTTGATCCGGTATATGTAGATATGGTTTATTACGATCCGTTCTTTACTCCGTTCAATACGGTGTTGATTTACGATGACATGTTTGCGTTCAATAATTTCTGGCGCTACAACCGCTGGAATCGTTGGAATCGATTCGGTGGCGGTGGCTGGGGCCCAGGCATCAATGTCAACGTCAACTTTGGCCGGGGCGGCTGGAATGCCTGGGATCCCTGGGGTTGGAATTCCTGGAATCGCTTCGGTTGGAACTCCTGGAACCGCTTCGGCGGTGGCTGGGGAGGTAATAACTTCTTTGTCAATAACTACTATGGTGTTGGTGGTGCTGGTTTCTACTGCCCGCCGACCTGGGGCAACAATTATGCCTATAATACGGTAGATAACTTGCAGAGTAATACGCATTACGGCCCGCGAACGAGCGGTACAACCCATACACCACGCCTCAACGAACGGGAAGTGCGCCGGGAAACGCCAAAAGACGTTACCAATACAACGCCGCGTACTTCAACGCCGGGAAGAGATATCACCAATACTGATCGCGTACAACCGGTTGATGATGGCAGACAGATATCCGGCAGAGAAGACGCACGCACCGAACGCATCCGTCTTTTTGATGAAAATGAACAGGGTAGAACCAATGCAACCGTTGATGAACGCACGCAAAGACGCAGCGACGACTACTGGGGGCGCAGAAACGGTACGACGGATCGCTCAACGGATGTGAACAACAGCCGTACGCGGGTAAACCCCAACGATCGCAGCCGTACAAACACTCGTACTTACGACAACAACACGCGTAGCAGAAACAACAGCATTTTTGGTACGCCCAGAAATAATACGAACACCCGCTCTTCGGGCAGAACGTACGACAATAGCCGGAATAATACCCGCACCAGTCCGAATTATGGCAACAGCCGCACCAATCGTTCTTCCGGTGGAAGCATCAGCCCAAGCCGCAGCAACCCGCGTTCTTCGGGTAGCAGTATGGGTAGCAGCCGCTCTTCTTCGCCAACGCGCAGTAGTGGTAGCATGGGCAGTAGCCGAAGCTCCGGTAGCTCCCGGGCGGGTAGTTCCAGTTCCGGCTCCAGAAGCAGTAGTTCCAGAAGAGGTGGGAATCAGTAGTAATATTTGTTAAAGTTCTCATCACTTAGCCTTTGCAAAATGGGTGGACACCGATAACTTGTCTCCACCCATTTTTTATGTTAAATAACCGAAAACCCACAGTTACAAATCAAAAACAGGACCAATGAACAGTCGAATTATAAGCATTTTTGCCTTTTTATGTTTTGTCTCGCTCGCCACTGCTCAAAATTCTACGGATGCACTGCGTTATTCCATGTTTGAATTTGGAGGTACAGCACGCTCTGTGGGAACAGGGGGGGCACTCGGCGCTTTGGGCGCAGACTTTTCGGTGTTGAGTACCAATCCGGCTGGGTTGGGCTGGTATCGTCGATCAGAGTTTGTCTTTACGCCCGGCATTACGTCCACTAATGCAGAATCGGTGCTGCTGAGCGGCACAAATTTTGGTTTTGCGGATGACAACCGAACCGTCTTCAATATTTCCAGCCTGGGTACGGTGATTGCCTCCCGCCCCCGGCGAAACCCCGACTGGAGAACCTTTAACTTTGCCATCGGCTTCAATCGAGTTGCCGATTTCAACGAGCGCTTTACTTTCAGTGGGCAATCCGTCGGGTCTATTGTTGATCGCTTTCAGGAAATCGCTAACAGCGAGGCCGGACTGAACGACTTCGAGTCGGAAATTGCTTTTAATGCGGAGGCGCTTTACGATTTTGACGATGATGGGTTTTACAACACGGATTTTGAACTGAACCCCGAAGCGATCATTGATCGCCAGCAAACCGTCATCAGCAAAGGCTCGATCAGCGAAATGGGGTTGTCGCTTTCCGCCAATTATCAGGAACGTATTTTGATTGGCGCAACGCTTGGTTTGCCTTTTGTCAATTTTACAGAGGAGAAGCGCTATCGCGAAACCGACCGGGGGGACGGCCCGGACGGCAATGTGCCTTTTTTCGATGATCTGGAATACCGCGAACAACTGACCACAACCGGCATCGGCGTCAATCTGAAAATGGGTATCATCATCCGACCCAACCAGTCCTTTCGGCTGGGGGTAGCCGTGCATACGCCAACGGCCTATCGATTGGAAGATAATTATTTCGCCTCCATGACTTATGATTTTACGGATGACGGACAAGCCTTCACCGGGCGGGATTCGCTGGACGGCTTGTTTGAATACCGGCTGCGCACGCCCTGGCGTATCATCGGCAGTGCAGGGCTGATTCTGGGCAAAACCGGCTTTTTGAGCGGGGAAGTAGAATGGACGGACTATACCAATAATCGCTTCAACTTCGGCTCTTTCAATGCGGAAGAGGTAGTGGCGAATGATAGCATTGCGACGACACTTTCTTCGGCGATGAATATTCGGCTTGGCGGCGAGCTGGTTTACGAAATTTTTCGCTTTCGGGCGGGGCTTGGGCTGCAGTATTCACCTTATGCCAATGATAATACCCTGAATAACACCTTCAGCTTCGGATTGGGGCTGCGCGAAAAATCATTCTTTATGGATTTTGCCTATCGGCTGCAAACTTTTGCCGAAGGTTATATTCCCTACCTGACTTCCCAGGCACCACAGCAGCTTGTGGATAATGAACTACGAACGAATCAGTTTCTGCTGACCTTCGGGTTCAAATTTTGAACAACAACAGACCGATGATGCCGTTTTTGCATGATCGGTCTGTTCATCAAGTACCTGAGCATAATTTTTTTAATATAAAATACGCAAACCTCTAATTCTCAAAAAAATAAAAGTCCCTCCGATTAACAAATAACATTGTCCACCTACTTACTTCACCTTATCAATTTCGGCTTTCAAAGCCTGGAAAGTTTGTTCCGAAACGCTGGTTTGCGGAATACGCACATCGCGTCGGCAAAGCCCCAGGTGCTCCATTGCCGCTTTTACACCGGAAGGATTGCCCTCCACGTAGAGCCAGGGGTGTACGTCGAGCAGGTTCGCATTTTGACCGCGCGCCGCTTCGTAGTCGCCATTCAGCGCGGCGCGCACCAGGGTAGAGAATTCCCGGGGAAATGCATTGGCAATCACGGAAATAACCCCGCTGCCGCCACTGGCGATGATTGGCAACGTCAGTGGATCGTCACCCGACAGGATCAGGAAATCTTCGGGTTTGTTTTTGGCAATTTTCATGGTTTGCACCACGTCGCCAGAGGCTTCTTTCACGGCAATGAACTTATCGCTGGCTTCCGCGAGGCGCAGTACGGTTTCCGGCAGTACGTTGGAGCAGGTGCGTCCCGGCACGTTGTAGATGATAATCGGTCGGGGCGATACTTCCGAGATTTTCATATAATGCTGGAAAATGCCTTCCTGGGAGGGTTTGCTGTAGGCCGGGCTGCTGGACATAATGGCGTCGATGCCGTCAAAGTCATAATTTCGGATGCCGTCAACGATTTTCTGCGTGAAATTGCCACCGAACAGACCGGCAACGACCGGCATTCGGCCGTTCACTTTTTCGATGGTAAAATCGAGCACCTGTCGGCATTCCTGAGCCGTGAGTGTAATGGCTTCGCCGGTGGTGCCCAGCGATACGATAAAATCGACACCGCCGGTAATGACGTGCTCGATAATGCGTTCCAGTGCCTCGAAATCAATGGCTTTATCTTCCTTGAATGGCGTAACCAGCGCTACGCCGGTGCCGCTATATGCTTGCTGTTTCATGTTGAGTATTTGTCTTTGCTAAAACGCGCTCCATTTGTGTGATAAAATCATTCAAAGTACCGCCTGCTGCATCAATCATAATATCGTAGCAGAATGTATTTTCCGTCATTGGCCCCACGCGCAGGCGTGCCTGCGAGAGGGCGGAAATGTATTCAAAATAAGAGGCCGGTTTGGTTGTCAGATTAAACATCCAATCGAATTCTGTTTCGATGAACTCCTGCACGAATTCTCCGCCCGGGCGCTGCGCCCAGTCGATGTTTTTCCGGTTGAAATAATGAAATGTGAAATTCGGGTCGTTGATTTTATTGTCAAAAAAACCGAGCAATTTCACTCGTTTGAGTTTATGACGTAATTCTTTGGCGTACTTCAGCACTATTTCCCGGTCCTCCAGTTCGGTTGCATCAAACAGGATACCGATGGTTTGTGCCGCCTCGAAGCTCACAGGTTGTTTGCCGGATTGGCGCTGCTTACGCAGTTTTTCCAGCGATTGGTTGTAGAAGTAGCGTTGAAATTTGTTTAAAATGCTCATATAGTCAGCGATTGCAAATACGCCTTTTTT
>CAZFBU010000095.1:0-1289 GCA_964517175.1 uncultured Saprospiraceae bacterium | reverse complement strand
CTAGCCTTCCTCCTCTTGCTCTTCGTCCACGATGTCATAAACGCCCATTACTGCATATTTATTGATGCGTGCTTCGATTCGTTCTTCGGGCGTCATTTCCTGCAGATCTGCAATTGCTTTCTTGATCTGTCGCTTCAGTTGCTTCGCCATTTCTTCCGGGTTGCTATGTGCCCCACCAACCGGCTCTTTGATAACCCCGTCGATCAGTCCAAAGTTCAGCATGTGATCCGACGTGAGCTTCAGCGCTTCGGCTGCCTGCTCCTTATAGTCCCAGCTATGCCATAAGATAGAAGAACAGCTTTCCGGAGAAATAACCGAGTACCAGGTATATTCCAGCATATAAATGCGGTCGCCAACACCGATGCCCAGTGCACCGCCGGATGCGCCTTCGCCAATCACTACACAAACAATGGGTACTTTGAGTTGCGCCATTTCGAACAAATTTCGAGCGATTGCCTCTGCTTGTCCGCGTTCTTCTGCCTCCAGCCCAGGATAAGCGCCCGGCGTGTCGATCAGCGTAACAACAGGAAAATTGAAGCGCTCCGCCATTTTCATCAGGCGCAGGGCTTTGCGGTAGCCTTCGGGGTTGGCCATACCGAAATTCCGATATTGCCGCATCTTGGTGTTCACGCCTTTTTGATGACCAATAATCACCACCGTTTGACCATCCAGATTGGCCAGACCGCCAACGATTGCCTTGTCGTCCTTTACACAACGATCCCCATGTAATTCAATGAATTTGCGGCTCATCGTCCGAATGTAGTACAGCGTGTAGGGGCGCTCCGGGTGGCGTGAAATCTGTACTTTCTGCCAGCCATTGAGTTCATTGTATAGTTCCTTTCGCTTATTTTTGATCTTGGTCTCCAACTCTTTGATCATCACCGATACGTCCACTTCGCCTTCTTCACCGACCTGCTGAATCTTTTCGAGTTGCTCATACAAGCTTTCCAAAGGTTGTTCAAAATCTAGAAAAACCATAATTACCTTAATTTTAGGGTGCAATGCTGCTTGGGCTTGAGGGGTTGTTTTTTTTGCAAGGCAAAGTTAGCAATAAGGGCACAGGAAATGACGACGAGTGCAACTTTTTTTAAATTTTTTCCGTTCAGATATTGTGCGTTATTCAAAACTGTTATACATTTGCACTCGCACTTCAAAGGAGGTGTAAGAAAAACTGTAAATCAGTAGTTCATTTGGTTAGAATATCCCGACATATCGGGAGAGTCGCGGGTTCGAGTCGAATCCGTTTCAAATACTACTGTTCAATTTTGGTCCGGTAGTTCAGTTGGTTA
>CAZFBU010000094.1:14122-17596 GCA_964517175.1 uncultured Saprospiraceae bacterium | reverse complement strand
CATCCCGACTTTTGGTGCGGGATTTTACTTCGCTCAACTTCCGAATTGGTATAAGGGCTGGCTTCAGCGCGGATACGGCTTTATTCATCGCGAAAAAGAAGCGGAACCGCGCCGCGATCAAACTATTGAAGTCGTATAGGAAGAGGGAATAGGATATGTACAGCGACTCCGAGGCATGGCAGGATTTCACCTTCTAAATTTCACCAAGATTTTTCAAAACATGTTCAACCAATTTTTGATTTATACGAAAACCAATTTTTCGTAACTGTTCGATATGCATTTTGACCTCTGTGATTAACCCCTCCTGTTTTGCCTGGATCAAAATCCCCAGAATGCCTACGATTCTGATGCCAAGTTGATCGGCAATTTGTCTGCCGAGATATTCATCAATAATCAAATACTTGGCAGTGTGTTCTAAGGCTAACGCAATAGATTCGGACTCTCCAAGGTCAAGATCCTCTAGCAATTTTAAAATCATTTTTTGATCAGTAGGCGTCACTACTTTAATCCACTCAATATGTTTGATCGCATCTCCTTGTTCATCGATAGCAAATAATTCTCGTTCGACAGCAGGTGTAATGGTAATTTCACCGTAAAGTTGATGCAATAATTCGATTAATCCGATTTGTAGCAGATTACTGATGGAGGAAGTATCACTAACGACAGTCATACATTAAAGCTTAATACCCAGGTTTTCAAGATCTTTATTCAAATCTTCTTCTGTATAATGAATGTCAATGTTTCTGACCGCCAGCGCTTGCTGAAACTCGAGTTGATTTAATGCGGCAAGTTCTTTAGCTTTTCCCATACTGAGTCTCTTTTTTTCGTAGAGGTAGCAAGCTAAATCAACCAACAACTCATTGGCTGACAGTTGAGCTTTTGCGAGGGTTTCGTCTGAGATAATTAAAGCCATTAAACGTGTATTTTATTCATTCAACCTAAATTTTGAAATAAAAGTTCTATAAAAATCCTGCCACATCCTTAGGATGTGGCAGGATGGCTGTTTAAATCGCGCTCGACTCGATGACTTCCACCCAGCGCCCCGGCACGCAGGCATTGATGCAAAATAAAAAGCTATTCAGCTTTTGAAAATTCGTGTTGCCAAACTGCAGCTTCCATTTCCTTGAATGCGGGGAATACGTCCTCGCGGTGTTTTTGCACAAAGTATAAAATCTCTATACCGATGACGTTGTCATCTTCGTCATAGTCAACGACTACGTTTGTTTCAACTTCCTCACTATCAGCAACCTTCTTGTCAGACAATTTGATGTAGAGCGCATCTGCTTCTTTGTCGTAAGTGATTTTCATTTGCAATCATTTTTAGTTCTTCTTCGATCAAAATGGGCCGTAACAACGATGTTGGTCAGCGGATTTAAAATAACTTTGAGACAACGGCTTGCCGCTTCGATTATTCTCTTGAAAAAATGCTTTTCATTTTCGTCTATTTCAGTTGTACTATCGGGGTTGTCAAGGGTATTTGTAATCCATTTTTCTTTCAAGTTCCGTTCTTCCATTCTGGTTGAGAGGTGCTTTGAAAACTTGTACTCTTCATCAGCCATTTTAAAAGATTTAAAAGGAATCAAAATTAACTAAAAAGATTTAACTCCAATTTTTTAATAAAAGTTCTTTAAAAACGTGCCGCATCCTAAAGATAGGGCAGGTTGATTCTTTATATCGCACTTGGCTGCACTACTTCCACCCAGCGCCCCGGTACGCGGGCATTGATGGTGTTGTCGTACATCGCACCGCAAGAGACCGCCGGCAAGTAGAACCGTCCCTGGTACGCGGCGTTCAGGCGCACGGTATAGGTTTGCGTTTGCCCCTGGAAGATGTCGAAGAAGGTTTGCACGCGGTCGTCGCGTACGTCCTGATACTCCGGTGTAGAGCTGGCGGCGAAACTTTGCAGGTTATCCAATCGGGTATTTAGAATTTCCCAACCCGAGGGGAAGATTTGCTCCAGCGCCATCTCGCGATAAGGAATTGCACGCGAGCCAGGATGGGTAATACGCACTTGTGCGACAAAGTCCGTGCCTTGCGGTATCGTACCCGGGTCGATACTGCGTCCGTCCAGCGAGCGATAGTTTACGCTGATGTTGAGATTGCTGGCATTCGCGGTTTCATCCCCGGCTACCGGCTGACCTTTGAGGATGAGCCGCGCGAAAAGCGTCGCCTGACTGGTATTTTTGACGGTTACATTACCCGAACGATCCGCTGGTACTTCGATTTGCATGATCGGAGCGGTCGAACCGGCGTTCACTGTTTTACCATTCAAGGCATAGGTGAAGGTGTAGCGTTTGCCTACTTCGCTATCGCCGACGAATTTACCAATGGATAATAAGGCATAACTGACCGTTTGGGTGCTATACCAGCGGCTGTTACTCAGCGCATCGGAAAGGTCACGCACCTGCTGACCGGCAGCTTCGCGGTCGCCGAGGAGCACCATCGCTTCCAGGATCATGGCTTCATCACGAAGGTCAGAACCGTAGGTATATGCCAATTCATTGTAATCAGGTACGCTGCGGCTCAAGCCTTTGGTGAGTGATTTTGCAACTTCGGGTTTGCCGGCTACGGCGTAAGCTGCGGCGAGTCGCCATTTAGCTTGCAGGCTGAGGTTAGACGTTTCGCGTAGGCGGTTCATCGCGCCCATTTCTGGTTTTTTGGCTAAAGCTAAGGTATATAATCGGTAGGCTTGATTCAACTGATGTGATTGATCGCTCATGAAGCCGTAATCTTTTAGTTTTACATCCCACATGCGAGCAACTTTCTTTTGAAAACGCTCCCAGTTATTGAGTAAATTATTTGGCACCGTATAACCTAATGCTTTGGCTTCCAATAGGAAATGCCCTGCGTAAGAAGTTGCCCAGTGATCGGGCGAAGCATTGCCGGGCCAGTAAGCGAAGCCTCCGGTTTCGGTTTGGAATTGCTTGAGGCGATCAATAGTGGCTTTGATATTATTTGGAATGCGATTTTTCTGCTCGTCGTTGAGTTCCATTAGTTTGTTGACATACAATTGCGGGAAACCGCCGGAAAGCGTTTGTTCCAGGCAACCGTAAGGGTATTGAATCAGATAATCGAGTCGTTCACCCAGATTGATCGGCGGTATGTTGGAAACCTCCAGTATGCCTTCGTTCGTGCCGCGCATTCCTACAGGTTGAATGGCTTGCAACCAGTCGGCATTCGGATTTAAAACCGTCGCAAATACATCGGTTACAATTGGATTCGGATTTCTGACCTGGATTTCAATTTCCTGACTGGCACGCTCACCGCCGCCCTGCGCCGTGACCGTGAATTTCGCCACGCCAATGTTTTCAGCCACTTGAATGTCGAATTCCAACAAGCCGTCGCCGGGTTTGTCAAAGCTGATCGACTTACTTTTCGGACCGGAAATATTCACCAGACCGCTGCTTTCCGCAACGGAGACATTGACGTTTTTGACTTTATTATCCATTGCAAATACATTCACCGGCAGCTTCA